>NZ_JAUBQD010000033.1:0-77274 GCF_036701085.1 Microcoleus sp. Pol7_A1 | reverse complement strand
TAAGAATGGTTTTCTCAGATACTAGCTCAGGCACAAATATGATTTTTTGTCAACTTAATTTAGATGCGTTTACCCTGTATTTTGCCGCAACTGCGATACAATTATAAGCTAGCTTGCTGGGTTGTCAGTATGGTGGCGGATGACAACCCAACTACGAGAGTTGAAACAAAACAGAGAACCACCCCCGTTAAGTAGTTCCCTGAATATATGTGCCACAAATTATGAGACAGACCTATGTTCCAACAGCCGTAGGAAAAATTTCAGCAATAGGCTTAGGTAATGGAAGCGATTCGTCAATATTAAGGTCTATTCCATGTGCGATGTTGTATTCTCGCTGAATATCAGCAATTTCCTCTTCAGTCATCTTGTCAGCGGTGATTAAGTAATGAATCAGCTTACCTCCCTGCACTGGTGGCTGTTCTCCCCTAAGCATAGAACCGCTGGGAGCTACAAGAAAATTTGTCCAGATTCCTGATGACATTTGCCAATCTATTTTGCTGGCTCGTCGCACTGCCTCGCGCAGCGCCAATCGATTGTCGCGTGTTGCTGCAATTAGTCCTCTAAATAAAGCTAGTTGACCAACTGGTTTGAATAAGAGCGAGTAGGGTTGATCATCCTTTCGCATTTGAGGTATGCGACTGCTATCTTCAAGGGCTTCCTTATAGGGTTGTAAGCCGTCTAATACAACGTTCCAAAATTTTTCAACTGTTTCGTAGTAATGATTTAATTCTTCTTCTGATGGACGATTATTAGGGTCAAGTGCTACACCCTCGCTTTTAAGAATAAGCTTAACGGTTTCATACACAGCACTAATTGTCGTCAGCTTTTTGCTTCTTACCGCAAGTGCATTGCTCTTCCATTCAACAACATCGCTGCTTCCACGCGCTTTAACACCCAACGGCGCTCCTTCATTTAATAATTGGCGAGCAATGATGGCGCTACGGTCGTCTTCACTTGTAATAATGTTGTCGCCTCTGCTGGTTGGTTTTGCGTAGCGGTTAACCTTGTTAAATATCCGACGTGTTTTTTCATTGCTTTCATGCTGAATAAAGATGACGCAGACATCATCATTTGGCACATCCTCGCGGCATGATCCAATCACCTCACCTTTTATTACCTTCTCAAGAGCTAGAAGGCGATGCTGTCCATCAAGCATGATGAGGGAACCACCATCTATTGTAAGTACACCAATATTATCTGAGACTGATTGATAAGCGCGTGGAGCTTTATTAGATACCCAGTCTCTCAGACTATCAAAGTAAATTTCCCCCTTGTAGACTAATACAACCATTGCACCAAAAAATCGATCCTTGGACTCTGCTATGTAGGGAGCAATCTGCTCCTTAACTCGTTTTAGGTCTGGGTCGCGCTGTATCCGCTCTTCAATGCTCATTGTTGTCCACTCATCAAGTTCGCTAGCCGACCGTACTCCTTGTACTAGGTCACGAACTTTCATCGTTGCCTGATAGAAGTCAGTGTTGCCCAAATGTCCCTTTACGCCTGGAATGACTAAAGCCATAAAGCCTCTGCTGTGAATATAAGTTGAACAATGTACTAGATTTTACAAACAATTGGCTGGTTATCCTGTACTTTACGTATGTTTTCACAAACAAAGTGGATTGTCAATACATTATCCGGTATGTTTTCACAAATATACCTTTGGATAGGCTATTTTGCTATAGCCCTAGCGTCCGGTTGCGACATCCCGCAGTTTAATCGTGCGATCGAGGCCGCCACTTAATAAAATTTGACCGTCAGCGCTAAAGATGAAAGTGTTGGGCGAAGCGAAGCGTAGGGTTCGATCGCACTCAACCCAACCTACAATTTAAAACGGAAAATAATTGATTCTAAAGTAGATGCCTTTTTCCTGCAAAGTTCGATCGCCCGATCGAGCATTTATCAAAGGAATACCGTAGTCTAAACGCACATTCAACCGATCGCCCATCTGCCAAACCAGCCCCAAACCCGCACCCAGAAGTTTATCCGAGTCAGGATTCGCCTTTTCCTCCGAATGGTTCCACCCTACCCCAAAATCGATAAACGGAGCCACTTGCAACAATCCTTGGACTTCTGGGACACGCCAAACCGGTATTCGCACTTCTGCAGACGCGATCGCACCGCTATCAGTTAACAGCAAATCTTGGCGGTATCCGCGCACGCTTTGAACGCCGCCGATCCCGATTTGTTCGAGGGAAAGCAGGGGGCGATCGGCTAATTGAATGTCTGAACGCACTATCAGCAAGGTTTCTGGTGCTAGCAGCCGCACGTACTGCGCTTGTCCGCGCCACGCCAGAAAGCGACTATCGGGCCCGCTATCGTTCGCAGTAGCGCCCAAAAAATCGGTACCGAGGGAAAACTGCGATCGCGCCGCGAACACTTGGCTGGAACTCCGCTGCACGTATTCTTGAAAAAACCGCACAGCCGAAACCCGCGTTTCGCCGCGCTCATTTGCTCCCGCCGAAAGCGCAAATCGTTCCCCCGACAGGAATGTGTCGCTTTCTTGCCGCGAAAAACTCAGTCCCAAAGCCAAAGTGCGATCGGGCTTTTCGACAATCGGTTGGCGGTAAGTTAACTCGTAAGTCCGCGATTTCCCCTCAATTTCAGCAGCATCGAAGGGTTCCTCAATGATGTTGGTGCTAGCAACACCCGCAGCGAACCCAATCGTGCCGTTGCGCGCGTTGACGGGAACTGTGTAGCTGCCGTTGAATTCGTTGCTGCCGTCGGTGTTAGCATAAGATACCTCTAATCCGTCGCCCAAACCGAGCAAATTAGCTTGATTGATGCGAACACCGCGCCGAAAACTGCCGACGCTGGGCGATCGGTTGTTGTCTGCGAACACTTCACCGTTAAAGCTGTCTGCTTCTTTTACCCGCACTTCTAAACGGCTGTTTTCCGGGCGGCTTCCGGCTTGGAGTTCGGCGGAAATATTGGCAATTAAGGGGTCGAGTTGCAGCAGTTGCAAGGCTTCCAGCAACCGATCTCGGTTGAGGGGCCGTCTGGTAGCGCGCTCAAGGCGCGATCGCACGTAATTTGAATTTAAGCGCCTGTTTCCAGTAATCACAATTTCATCTAATCCGCCTTCTACAATCCGAATTGTCACCACACCTCCCGATCTCGGAAAGGTTTGGTTGGCGGGAATTACAGCGCCGGAATTGATGTATCCTGCAGCTACATATTTTTGAGTAACGGCTGCTTCGGCTGCGATCAGTTCCGCAAAGGTGATTTCGCGCCCCGCAAACTCTTTAATAACTTCTGCGAGTTCGCGATCGCTAAAAGCCGTGTTGCCCTCAAATTCAAAGCGATCGACCTGAATTGTACCCGGAATCTCCGGCCTAGCATCGCCGGGAACTGGTGTTAGCGGCGTTGGTTGGAGGGGAGACGGCGCAGGCGGTTGCGGCGGCTCAGGAGCTGGTAATTCGGGGTCTCGGGGGAGAATTGGGTTCGGCAGTTGGCTTAGTTGCGAGTCTCGATCGATACCCAAATTGGTTTTTTTTATGCCAATATTTTCTTCTAGCTTGTGATCTCGGTTTAAAATCTCGGTTTCTTGAGTTTTTGTGCTGAATGTGCGATCGGCCTGAGAAGTTGCACCATTGTCAATAAGCCTTTTACGGGCGGGCAGGATGCCCACCCCACAAGAAAACTCACTCTTCGCTTCACAGGCATCTTGCCTGTTCTTGAGAATGGTGTAAGATGTCACATCGACTGAATTTGCCGCGGACGGCGGTAAGTCGGGAGTTTCCGCCGCCACCGATCGTTCTGACTCTGCGGGTAACTGCGTTTCCTCGTCTTTTATCGGCAAGTCTTCGCGTTTGTCAAAAGTGGTATCGTTGGGGGCTACAGCTCGATCGCCTCCGCTGCTGACTGCTGCCAAATCCTTAACATTTGAAGTCAAAATTTCAACTGTGCTAGCGGATGTTTTCGCTGGTTTTCCCAGCCAAACTAACCCAAAAATTCCAGCGAGTAAAAATAGTTTTTGCGATCGACAAGCCATAGGATCTAATTATTATCTCGCTTAAGTGGGGGAAAATATTTCCAGGAAGTGAGCACCCTCAAGTAAAAATCAATCTTAACAGCAAAAAAAGAAACAGCCGTCGCCGCAAAGAGTTTCGCAGGCGCTAAAAAGCAAAAGGTCGATCGACCCTTGTTCCTTTCCCAACTCTTACGCATCAACCGGGTTTTTATCCGAAAAAATATCGTGTAAGTCGATCGTAAACGGTAAAAAAAACCAATTTTTTTTGGTTGCAAAATCTACGCTTTCATGCTAAGGCAGCAACCAGAATAGCCCTGCACGCCAGGGTAAACCAGAAACCGGGTTGTGTCCGAAAAGACGCGCTACAACTGAGATCTTGCACCATTCTCAATAATCTTTTTATGAACAGGCAAGATGCCTGTTCCACAAGAGATAAATTTTCTCGCTTCACAGGCATCTTGCCTGTTCTTAAGAATAGTGCAAGATGTGAGTTACAGCCCGCAGATCCACTAACAAACCCGGTTTCTTTGATTTTGGTGTATCATACCAAATCCGACTTTAATACCCCCTTTATTCTTGAGTCCGCGTCGGCAGACCTCCTGTGCCCAGACGCGGTTTCAACAGCCTAGTCTTATATCAGGGGTTTCTAACTATGAATTATGCAGAGCGGCCCGCACCAGCCGCAGCACCCATTTGAGCCCCGTCAGCCAATCCCACCAACTTAGCACTCAACTCCCACATCCGCTCGCCTTTTTCATCATCGCGGGCCTGGGGAGAAACCTTCTGCACAAAAGACTTACCATCTTTTTTCTGGCGATTTCCCCAACTCCAATAAGCCCCAGATTGCTTGTATTCTGGATCGGCAACCACCATCGCCAACCTTTCCCCCGCCAACTCCTGCGACACGTAACCCCCGGTGATATTCTTCTGAAACAGCGGGAACAGCTTCTGAAATAGGGGATAGTGATTGCGGAACAGCGGCGTATCCGCCACGCATCCCGGATAAAGCGAAGTGAAAGTAATCCCCGTGGATTCGTGAAAGCGGCGGTGCAATTCCCGCATCGTCAGCACGTTGCAAACTTTGCTATCTTTGTAAGCCTTGACCGGTTCAAACTTCTTGCCGTCAACCATCGAAATCGGGTCTTTGAAACCCGCTTCAAAACCCTCAAACTTGCCCAAATCCGGGCGCGGCGGAATCTTCCCGCCCAACTCGTCTGGATTGTGAGTAACAGTTCCCAAAATCACGATTCTCGCATCGTTATAGTAGGAAGGCTTCATATTTTCCATCATCAGGTTGCACAGCAGGAAATGACCCAGGTGATTGGTAGTCATCGTCAACTCGTAACCCTCCGGGCTCCGCAGCGGTTCCTTAATCAAAGGCATATAAATGGCGGCGTTGCACACCAAAGCGTCCAGAGGCCTGCCGCTTGCCTTAAAAGCCCGAGCAAACTGGCGCACGCTGTCCAAATCGCCCAAGTCAATCTGCATGATGGAGAAACTGCCTTCAGGTATGCCCAACTCTTGGGCGGCGTCTCCGGCTTTCCGCACGTCCCGACAGGCCATGACTACGTGCCATCCCTTGTCTGCGAGAGCTTTCGCGCCGTACAAACCGACGCCGGAGGAAGCGCCGGTGATGATAACCGTTGATTTATGATTTTGTGCCATCTTGTTAAAAGCGCTTCCGCTATTGATTATTTTCAGGCACTCAAAAGCTGAGCTAGCAGCTCTAATTTTTTGAAGTACCCTATGGTTATTAGGATATGGGGAAACGTTCTCGATCTCAACTGCCTTTTTGCCATTGGGATCGATCGAGTCATTTTCGCTCTCTTTGCGGGAGTTGCCCCTCAAACACCGATCGAACGCAAGACTGCCATGAAAAAAGTAAATTGGTTGCTCGAACAAAATATTTACAATCGCGAAACAGAATTTTTAGCAGAATTGCAGAAACAAGGATACATTTACAAACAAACTAAATATCTCAATTTTCGCCCAGAAGCAGCTCATCAATATTTTCCCCCTGATGATTGTGTTTTATTCATGGGAACCCTAAATTTAGGTCGGGATATCTTAAGAACTCCGTGGATTCCGGGCGCTTATATGGACGAAAAGCATCTCCGTTGTTCCAGTTACTACACTTACTTTGGTCAATACTTGTTAAATAACAAATATTTTCTTCTTTCTTTGGGCGAATTGGTCAGAAGAAAGACCGAAATTCTGGAATACTTCAAATCCGATGGAGATTTGTTTGTCCGACCTGATAGCAATATGAAGTCATTTCGAGCCGGGGTTTTTAACCTGAATATTTTAAACACGATGCAATCTCTGGGAAGCGAATTAAAAAGAGATGAAACCACTTTTGTATTAGTCAGTGGCAAACGACCGATTGCGAAAGAATGGAGATTTTTTGTTTATAAAAATCACATTATTACTGGTTCTCTCTATTTAGTCGGAGAAGAAAGAGTTGATGAAACGATCGGCGGAGGATATTTAGAAAACTATCTTAGCGAAGTTTTCAAACAAGTGAGTTGGTATCCAGAATCTGTCTACACGATCGATATCTGCGAGTCTGAGGGAGAGCTTTATGTCTTGGAACTTGGTTCTTTTAGCTGTGCTGGAGAATATGCTTGTGATTTGAGTGCGATCGTCGAATTTGGTGCAAAAGCAGCTTGGGAAGATTACGAAGCAGTCAATCAATTTTAGATTACCCAGATCCCAGACTTCTTAAAGAAGTCTGGGATCTAACAGCAGGTGTCATCCATGTAATCTGACGCTCAGGAAATAGCTTGAGATTCCTGATAGCTAGGGAAATCGATATAACCTTCAGGCCCAAAAGAATACCAGACGCCCACTTCAGCCTGCGGATTGAGCGGCCAACCATTAGTAAAACGCTCTACCAAATCCGGATTGCTGATAAAATCCCGACCAAAAGCAATTAAATCCGCAACTTTGCTGCTCAGGGCAGTTTCAGCCTGTTCTTGAGTATATCCGCAGTTGCCGACGAGCGGCCCTGCAAACACATCGCGAAACTCACTTATCATCATCGGCGTTCCCAATTCGTGAAAGCCAAAAGCCAGACCGTCCACCAAGTGAAGGTAAGCTAAATCGTAGGCATTTAACTGCCCTGCGAAATACAGAAAATCTTCCCGATATTCTGGAGAACCCATGTCATTGTAAACACCGTTGGGAGAAAGTCTAACTCCCACTCTGTTTGCCGGAAATACTGTGATAATCGCCTCGACAATTTCCTTAAGAAAACGGTAACGGTTTTCAACTGAACCTCCATAGGAATCAGTGCGGTGATTGGTTTTGGATTGCAGGAACGTGTCAATGAGATAGCCGTTAGCCGCGTGAATTTCTACACCGTCAAAACCTGCTATTTTTGCCCGTTCCGCCGCCTTGCGATAATCTTCTACAACGATCGAGATTTCAGCCGTTTCTAGAGCGCGGGGAGTTTCGTAGGGTTGTTTGCCTAGAGGGGTATGAATGCCTTCTCCGTTTATTTTGATGGCAGACGCTGCAACTGGTAATTGATTGTTTTCATGAAAATTGCTGTGGGAAGCCCGCCCGCAGTGCCAAAGCTGCATGAAAATCGGCGTTTCGCGGGCATGAACCGCAGTCACAACTTGTTTCCAAGCTTCGCCTTGCTCGTCTGAATAAATACCGGGCGTATTGAGCCAACCATTAGCTTGAGTAGAAACCACCGTAGCTTCTGTAATGATTAAACCAGCGGAGGCTCGTTGAGTGTAATACTCTGCCATCAAGGCGTTGGGCATCCGCGCTTCACCGGCTCTGGAGCGTGTCAGGGGTGCCATGACTACCCGGTTTTTTAATGGTAAATCTCCGAGTTTGAAGGAACTGAGTAGGAGTGGAGAAGTTGTTTGAGCAGTCATAATCTTGAGGTTTTATCAACTGAAAAATGAGGTAAATCCCTTAACGGTTAACTGTTACCTGTTAACCTAATTAAGGTGATATCCTCCGCACGGATTGTCGGGGGACAAGCTTAATATAACTTGAATCCATCACCCGGAATGCTAACGGCATCACATATTCACGATCGATTATCGATCGTTCCCCGATCGCCCTCAGCTTAAAATGGGGTCGCCGCCTGTAAGTGCAACCTTTCTCCCAACTGCGGATGCTCAAAGCAAAGTTCCCGCGCGTGCAAGTGTAGCCGCTTTGCAGCAGCGCGCGATCGAAAGTTATTAGACTTGTTAACTCAAATTGAAAAATTTCACGATGCTCGACCGTGAAAATAAATTTATTGCTGCACTTTTTATGTAAAAAAATGGCGTTTGAAAAGTCAACTTTATTTGTCATTAATCTAGCAGCCAACTAAATAAACCTTCTACTGTAAGATTGAATTCTCTTGCAAATTCTGGCACTGGTAACAGTACATCCGGTTCGTCATAAAATGCTGTTGGTCGATCGGCTAAGTAAACAAATACACATTGCTCAGATGGGTCAATCAGCCAACCCATCTGCGTTCCGTGCTTCAAGCAATGCAGAATATTTTTTGTTACCTTAGTTTGGCTTTGGTCAGGCGAAAGAATTTCGATCGTCCAATCTGGGGCAATTGAGAAAACATTAGCCACTTCACCATTTTCCTTGCGAGGAATCCTGCTCCATAAGAATACGGAAATATCGGGTATAATCGATCGTTCACCAAAAGTGCAGCGGAGTTCTGAGAAAGCTCGTGCAATCTTTTTTGACCTCACAACCGAGTTAATGGCGGGAGACAATTCAGTCTGAAGTGCACTATGTTCTCCTTGTGGCATTGGTTTTTGGACGATCGTTCCATTAATGTATTCGCTGGCGGGTTCCGTCTCCGGCAGCTTCAGAAACTCTCCTAGGGTAAGGGTTTTAGTGGGAGTCTGTACCATTTTAAGGTTTCCTGAAGAGAAGCGAGTTGAGATTCCTATACTGATTATTCTACAGATATCGATCGTTCCCCGATCGCCCTCAGCTTAAAATGGTGTTTCTGCCTTTAGGTATAGCGTTTCTCCCAACTGCGGATGCTCAAAGGAAAGTTCCCGCGCGTGCAAGTGTAGCCGGTTCGCAGCAGCCCGACATCCGTAAAGTCGATCGCCCAAAATCGGTATTCCCAACCCTCTAACATCCGCTGCATGAACCCTCAATTGATGCGTGCGTCCCGTCAGCGGCACAAACTCGACGCGATCGCAATTTCCCTGTTTCGCCATTACCTGAAAGCGAGTAACGCTGGGCTTTCCGCACTCCCAATTGACTTGCTGGTAAGGGCGATTTTCTGGATCGCCCCAAAGCGGAAGATCGATCGTCCCCGCATCAATTTTTACAGTACCTGAAAGCACCGCTTCATAAACTTTGTGAACCTGCTTTGTTTCAAATTGCTGCCTGAGTTGACTGCTAGTTTCTTTGTTTCGCGACAATAGCAAAATACCCGATGTTTCCCAATCTAAACGATGCACCGCAGTCAAATCCAAACTATCAGGCAACAAGTTACGCAAACGACTTAAAACACTATCTTGATTTTCCAAATAACGACCTGGAACTGACAGTAAGCCAGAGGGTTTATTGACGGCAATTAACCATTTGTCTTCATAAATAATCGGTAGCATTTGCGTAACGGGCAAGATGCCCGTTCCACAAGAAATATTATTTCTTGTGGGGTGGGTTTCTAGCCCGCCCGTCAAACCCTCATTTATATTAGAAATAATCGGATTTTGAGCCAATCCTGACAGCAAAAAACCCATCAACGGCTGACACCGATCGCCACAAGCGCCATAAAATTCTCCCTGTATCTTATCCCCCGATGGCGGCCCCCACCAAAACTCAGCCATTGCCAGCGGTTTCAGATTGTGTGCTGCCGCGCAGTGGAGCAATTTTGGCGCGCAGCAGTCGCCGGTGCCAGTGGGAATAGAATTAGTTGGCATCAATGAAGAGATCGATCGCGATTTCCCCAAAAAATTCACCAGAGTGTAAGCCGCGTGCATTTGCGTCTGAAGTTCGCGGGAAAGTTCTTTTCGCCGCTGTTTCAGCGCCCGCATCCGCCGATCCGCAGCTTCAATTAATTGTTTTAGCGGCTGCAAAGTTTCATCCCGCTGCCGTTTCAATTGCCTGCGTTCAATTCCCTCCAAGCGGCTTTCTTGATTCAGTTGTTCGAGGGCAATTTCTAGTGTTTCTGCTGCGAGGGTTTGACACACTAACTGGCGTTTTTCGTCTCGCTGCTGCTTGCAATTGCGCTGCCGATCGCTCAAAACTTGCAATTGCAATTCAAACTCCCGAAATAAGGCTTCATACTCTTGTCGCTGCGGGAGTTGATTCAGTGCAATAAGTTCCTGTTTCATCGCCTCCAATTGAGCTAACGTGCGGGCTTCCTCGAAAGCAACTCGATCTCGTCCCGGAATCGGTGGCACCCAGCCTTCAACAATGCTGCAACCGTTCAGCAGCCCGGAAAATGCTTTGAGTATCCCTTGCTCCCCCGAAGGCATCTCCACCAGCAATATGCCGTACATCTTGCCCTCGCGAGCGTAGGCACCGTCAACAGCAAGGTACTGCATCAAAACCCGGGCGAGATCCTCAGACATTCGAGTGCGCGGCAGTCTCACCAGCTCGCCACTTTGAGGACAACGGCCTTCGTACCAATAACTGGGGTGCGAGTCGATCGACCCCCAATCACAGTCCGTGAAATCTAAAAGCGCGTGCAACTCTAACATCTTAAATTTGGTTTTAAACCTTAATTAGGACATATTTGCTTGTGTCTTGACCCCGCCCAAAAACGGATACAAGTTTCCGACACTCGTCGTGGAGAGATCAAAATTTTAGACTCTGGTTCAAGCTCCCAGATTCATCTGTGGAGTCAATCGATTTTAGATTTTAGATTTTAGATTTTCGATTGAAGCATTGACCCCACGGATAAATTCGGAGGCTCCTTTATCGGATACAGGTTTTTTATTTCTGGACGGATGAATCCGGGGGCTTGTATCCTGGATGCTTTCGGTCAATCGAAAATCGAAAATCGAAAATCGACTGAGCGTATTTTACAGCGGTGTACCGAAAGCGGGAAGGGTGCATAATTTTATACCTACTACAATTAAGTGAACATTATTGGTCGCACCAAACCTGATATGCTAAATTTGTCTCAAAACAGCAGCGAGTTAAGAAAAGCATAAGTTAATATATAAGACCGCCAGCTTGTTATCCCACTAAATTTTTTATGTGCAAGGCGTATGCCAGACCTCTCGACTTCGGCTACAGAAAACTCCTCAAACCCCCAACCAGCACTGCTGCCGCCGATTTTTAGAGCTTTTGCAGCATTTCCAGATTACGATCGGGGCAATAGATTGTACGCATCGGGAAGGTACGAAGCGGCAATCATTTGCTACGCAAAAGCGGTTCAAATTAATCCGGACGGGGCCCGGGCGTGGCTAAATTTGGGCAAAGCTTACAAGCAACTGCACTCCTACGCAGAAACGGTAGTCTGCGCCGATCGAGCTATTGCAATTAATCCCGAAGAATATTGGGCTTGGATGCTGCGCGGGAGTGCACTGTTAAGTTTGCAGAATCACTCAGAAGCGATCGTAGCTTTAGACAAAGCAATTCAAATCAATCCAGAAAAGCACGAAGCTTGGTATCAGCGGGGCAGAGTATTAGAGGAATTGCAGCAGTGGGATGCAGCAGCAAGCTGTTACAAAAGAGCGACCCAAATTCATCCGAATTTGCCCGCGATGTGGTGCCGGCAAGGCAACGCCTTGCTGCAAGCGGAGCGCTACCCTGATGCCGTGGCGGCTTACGAGCGCGCGCTGAAACTCGTCTCGACTAATGGGGAAGCTTGGCTGAACCGAGGTTTGGCTTTGATGAAGGCGGAACGCTACGCTGAAGCTGTAACTTCTTACGATCGCGCCATTCAACTGAAACCGCAAAATAGTCTGGCTTGGTTCAATCGGGGTATTGCTTCAGCAAAATTGCACAAATATGCAGAAGCGGTGACAGCTTACGATCGCGTACTGCAAATGCAGCCCAACGACTGCGAAGCTTGGTTCTATAAAGGAATGGCCCTCCAATACCAGTGGCCCGATGCAGCAATTGCTTGTTTCGAGCAGGCAATTAAAATTAATCCTTTTTATGCCGAAGCATGGATCGGGCGCGGTCAAACACTGTCAGAAACGAGAGATTTTGAAGGGGCGATCGCTGCTTTTGACAAAGCCATTCAAATTAATCCGAATTTCCCCGAAGCTTGGCTGGGTAGAGGCATCGCCCTGGCAGGATTGGAACGCTACAAAGAGGCTATTATCGCTTACAGCAATGCCCTACAAATTGAAGGTAATTTTCTAGAAGCTTGGAATTTGCGAGGCGAAGCACTGGAAAAATTGCAGCAATACGAAGAAGCGATCGCCTGTTTTGATAAAGTAATATCTCTGAGTTCGGAAGCAGAAATTACATCAAAAGTAGGTTTGCAGCAAGGCGCGGCGCTGGAAAAATTGCAGCGTTACGAAGAAGCCGTCGCAGCTTACAACCGCGTAATTAAAATTGTGCCCGACAATTTTGAAGCGTGGTTGAAACGCGGCAACGCTTTCTCAAATTTGCAGCAGTACGAACAAGCTCTAGCATCATACGATCGAGCAATTACTATCTGGCCCGACAGCTATCAAGGCTGGGTGCAGCGAGGTTTAATCCTGGAGAAAATGCAGCGCTATTCCGAAGCACTCGTCGCTTTTGACCAAGTGATTCAACTCAAGCCCGACAACTGGGAAGCTTGGGCGCAGCGCGGCGACGTTTTGCAAAAATTGCAGCGGACTCAAGATGCCATTACCTCTTACGGAGTCGCCCTGGAAATCAAACCAGATTACTACGAAGCTCTAGTCAATCGAGAAGAATTGAGACTGAAGGGCGCGATGTCAGGAAAGTGGTAATGGCAGCATCCCAAGGATAGCTTTCTTTCGTAGTGTTCGCTGTCAGAGTACGAAGCGAGATATATCTTGTTCGCTAGCGGGACACTCGCTGTGAGATATAAGCCGTGCTGTTATCTGACAGCGAACACTCATAAAACTTTCCTTCTTTTCTCTTCCTCTGCCTTCTCTGCGCCCTCTGCAGTGCATAAAAAAATCTAATTGACAAATTAAATAGTATTGCTATATCCGATGAAAGTCGATCGACGAAGTAATAATATCGTGTCCGGTAAAATAATCCTGATATTTGTAATGAGGTTTTTCGATAGGAAATAATATGAATTATCGGTAAACATTAACTAATCAGAAGATGAATCTGCGACTAAAAATATTGATATCTGGTGGAACAGGCAGGTATCCTGCCTGTTCCAGAAAAATGCGCGATCTCAGTTATAACTGAGATCGCGCACTGTTCTCAATAATACCGAATCAACCGGCTAACAGAGACAAAAAATCTTTGCTCTGTGCTCGATCCTGCAGCAAGAAACCAAGCTGATGATACCAAGAGAGTCAGATCTCAATTATCACGAATATTTTCTGTTGCCGATTGCCAGACGGCACCCCTAATTGAAAATTCTGACAGCCAATTGCTGATTCTGCTGGCTTCATGTTATAGTGGTTTTCCAAGAATTAAATTCGGTTGCGTAGTTTGTTGGTGTTTATTTACAAGCGTCTCTCCGAATCTAAATCTCTGCACCCTAATGATTCTGGAGATTTTATGTCGATTTACGTGGGTAATCTTTCATATGAGGTAACATCAGACGACCTCAGCGAAGTATTTGCCGAATACGGTACTGTAAGCCGCGTCCAAGTGCCAATGGACCGGGAAACAGGCAAGATGCGGGGTTTTGCTTTTGTGGAAATGGCAAGCGAGGCTGAAGAAGCAGCAGCCATCGCAGCTCTAGACGGTGCTGAATGGATGGGCCGCGACTTGAAAGTCAACAAAGCCAAACCTCGCGAGAACAACAACAAACGCCCCTCCGGCGGCGGTGGCTGGGGCGACAACGATCGCTCTTCACGCGGACGCTACTAAGCTTTGAGACTGAAAATTTGAGTTTTGGTAGTTGACGGCAGTTGCGAATGCTGCTTTTTTTTGGGGTTGTTCTCTCGACTCGCCAAATAAAACTCGCAAACCTCTAAGTCAGTTTTGCCCCCTCGAAGGAGGGGGCTTTGTTTTTGGCAAAAAATCAAATCGCGCGAGGTACGTCTGCGGTGGAGTTTTTAGTCTAGTTCGTGATTCGGTATGCTCTTAACTTCTTTTTTTAAGAGGCTGTTGCGATTTGTGCGATCGACTCCTGTAAATTATCAAACTAGAATTAAGCACAAAGAAAAGTTAGAATAACGGCAAAACTGAATATTGTCCCGAACAACCAAACTATCTTTACCGAAGATTAGTTGAGAACACCAGCCGAATATCAGCCAATATCTTGATTTTGCCTGAATAAAGATGTCCAAGCTCTACAGCACGGCGGAACTCATTAAAATCCTCGAAGAAGAGCGCCAAGCCTGCTTGCATGGGCGGCGCCTCAACTTGACTCAAACCCCTGCTACAGGCAACCCCGTGATTGACCGCTTTCTCACATCTGAGGGCGTTCAGAAGTTCACTGCCTATCAAAATTTTAAGGCTGCCGTGCACGAATACCAGCGGGAACATCAAGTTTCTGGGATTGTCTGGCGGGAAATGGCGGTTAAAGGCAATACTCTACGCTATCCGGCAGTGGATGACGAATTAATAGCTCTACCGGTTGATTTGATAACGCTGAAGGCAGCTAAGATTTCTATGTTGGAATTCTGGCAGCAGGTAACTGCGGGGATGGATTTGTATTTAAGCATTAACAGCGGGAAGGATTTTCGATCGATCGAGCCGATTGATGTAGAGGCTCTAGCCCAGCGCACAGAATGGGCCAGTCTCTCGAACTGGGAAAAGTTGGATTTTCTGGAAATTTTGTTGCAGTTGGGCTGGGGGAAGCCGGAGGAAGCTTATTACAAGCGGGGATGGCCGACCTCGGGCAGCGAGTACATTCACGCCGTAAAACCCGGACAGCGGCCGATTTGTTAATTGGTAATGGGGAATTGGTAATTGCTAAGAGGATAGGCTGAATTCAGAACCATCGACAACACAGAAATAGAGGACACGGCAGTGCCGTGTCCCTACCCCAAAACCTCCTAGCTTGCGGGGTTCGCCCGCCATCGCCCGATTTGTAGGGACGCGGCAGTGCCGTGTCCTGACTGTGGGTAATATCTGAAGAACTCATTTATTACCATCTGACATCTGACAAAGCATCAAGCCAAACCACTGATTTGGATCTGTCCAAACTTGTACCGGCTTTAAACCGCGCTGCGAAAGTTCTTGTTTTACAGTATTGAGATTAAACTTGCGCGATATTTCGCTGCGGATAGTTTCTCCCGCTGCAAATTCAACCGTTAAATTCAGAGCGCGCAACTGCACTGTTTGCGCTTTTTTACTTTTTAAGTGCATTTCAATTTGACATTCCTCTTGATTGTAAAAAGCCCAATGCTCGAAGTTTGCTAAATCAAAATTTCCCTCATACCTCCGATTTAAATGCCGCAGCATATTCAAGTTAAATGCCGCCGTCACTCCTTGGCTGTCATCGTAGGCAGGCTCTAAAATATCCTTAGATTTGTCTAAGTCAATTCCCAGCAAAAAATACTCTCCCGGCTGCAATGCACCGACAATTTGCGAGAAGAATACATCGCATTCTTGAGCGTTGAGATTGCCGAGGGTACTGCCTAGAAAGCAAATCATTCGGGTTGGCAACGGCGACGGTGCCATTTTAGCTAAGGCTAATTCGTAAGTGCTGACAAGTCCGTGAATTTGGAGCGACGGATAATCTGCCAACAGTTGACAAGCGCTGCTTTCTAGGATACTAGGACTGATGTCGATCGGCAAATAGTGCAGGGGATATTCCAGTTGACTGTAAGCATCGAGGAGAATCCGAGTTTTGGTGGAACTGCCGCTGCCGAGTTCCACGATTTCGCAGGGGCCCGTTAAATTGGCGATCGCCCCCGCGCACCCCTGCAAAATTGCCGTCTCAGTGCGTGTCAGGTAGTATTCCGGCAACTGGCAAATCAACTCAAACAGGTTTGATCCGCGATCGTCGTAGAAATACTTTGGAGGCAGGGATTTGGGGTTTTGAGTCAACCCGCTAACTGCATCGCTGCCAGCATTGATTTCTGCGGGTGTCGGTGCCGCAGCGCTCACCAATCGCTCTAAGTGAAGTCGGTTTTCTTTGGTTGAGGCTGAGTTTGCCGTGTCGGACAGTCTTGGGGATTTCATAAAGTAATTTTTAGATGCACATCTGGGTATAGCACGCAGTCGCGTTGCCAAATATCGCGCTCAAGTCAGATTTTTCATGCCGATCTACGTTATGTATTGTCTCACCCGATGGCGATCGCATCCACAATAAAAACTTAAAATTTATCCACAAGAATTATTGAATAATTAACCAAACTTGTTTTCCTTGAGCTTCTTAAATCGGAAAAACTTGGGCATTTCGCAACCAAATTTCCTTCCAACTTCCCTTTCGGGCTATTGAGCTGATGTCCGTAAAATCAGCGTTATCGGGCAATTTTTGAGCACTTTAGTCCTCTGAAAACTCCGAGTAATTAAGTCGTAAATCTGAATAAATTTGATAGCAGTTATAATTACATAGCAAACTACTTAGCGCAGCGAAAACCCGCAATAATTTGCCGCACGCCCGGATAATACCAATTCCGAAAGCTCGATCGCAGTGCCTGCGGAAAAGTCGCCCAACTCCCGCCTTTTAAAACCCGGTGTTCTCCATCAAAATAAACTTGAGAATATCCTCTGTAAGGATAACTTTCAAATCCCGGATAGGCGTCAAAGGTTGAAGCAGTCCACTCCCAAACATTGCCCAACATATCGCAGCAGCCGATCGCACTTGCTCCTTTGGGAAAGGCATCAACAGGCGAGGTATTGGCAATATTATTGCCGTGATTGCACAGGCTGCCGTTTGGGTGTTCTTCTCCCCAAGGATAGATGCGATATTTTTGATTGGTGGCATCCCAACTCGCAGCTTTTTCCCATTCGGCTTCCGATGGCAAACGTTTGCCGGTGAAATTGCAGTAAGCTTCGGCTTCGTACCAACTGACACCGCAAACTGGATGGTTGTTGAAAGCTGGATTTTCTGACCAGTAAAGCGGTCGAGAGACGGCTTCGACTTGCAGCCATTTCCAGCCGTCCGCTGACCACCAATCAGGGTTTTGATAGCCGCCGGATTCCATGAAATCTCGGTATTGACGGCAAGTGACGGGATAGCGATCGATCGAGTATGCTTCTAAATAACATAGGTGGCGCGATCGCTCGTTATCCAAAGCCTCAGCAGCATCACTTCCCATGTAAAATTCCCCGCCCGGAATTTCAATTACCGGAGAATCGGTAATTGGTAATTGGTAATCGGTAATTGGTAATCGGTAATTGGAAATTAATCTTCCTTCTTCCTTCTTCCCTCTTCCTTCTTCCTTCTTCCCTCTTCCTTCTTCCCTCTTCCTTTGCATTTGCAGCACGAAAGCAACTGTTTCGCAGTGCTGGCTTTCGTGCTGAATAATAAACCGCCAGAGACGTTCTTGAGCGTCGATCGGCGCTACTTCCAAATAATCTAACACCTTTTTTCTCACCGCATCCAGATATAATTCAACTTCAGGTAATGTCGGCAGAAAAACCCGTTGTTTTTTCGGCAAAATATCAGCAGCAAACAGTTGGTGATACTCAGGAAAGACCGGCTTCAACCCAGCACACCGCTGCAACAGCCACAAATCCTCAGTATAAGCAATGTGACCTAAGTGCCAGCCAACCGGACTGAAATCAGGATGAGCTTGGCGGCAAAAAATATCGTAGTCGATGTCTGCAAATAGCTTGAAAGTGCCGCGGCGACACTGCTGCAAATCGTGATAAATTGCCTCTCTACAAGATTGGATAGATTTGGATATCACGATCTACTCCGGTACTGATAATGCTCTGGACTGGACACTCGTGCCAATTACCAGCAAATAAAGGTTCAGAAGCAATGATGACGGAATCCGGGAAATTTAAATCGTCTCGCACCCAATAGAGGGAAGGAGGGGCTTTTTGGGAAGCAAAGCGAGAAGCAACGAGCTGGTCTCCGTCGCTGATAATTATATTAGCTGAAAATTCTACTTGGTGAAAGTTTGCTAGCTCTGCCAAAGTTTTCAGCGTGTTTTGCAAAGCAGCTTCTAGAGTTAGATTTGCGGCTGTCAATTCATTGACAAACAAGCCGAAGATATGCTCTGAATCTGTAGTGCCGTTAATTGATTGATAAAGCGTATCGCTGAGCCGATCGCGAATTGGTCTGTAAAGAGTTTGCCGAAAATTCTTCACGAAGCCGTTGTGTACGAACAGCAGGCGATCGTTCTGAAACGGCTGACAGTTGCTCAAATCTAGAGCTTGTCCTGAAGTTGCACTGCGAACGTATCCGATCGCGCATCCGGATTCAACGTACCGACTGATACTCGGAAGGTTAATGTCGCTCCAAATTGGCTGTACATTTTTATAGGTAAACGGGTCACTATCTAGGTGCGGGTGATACCAACCAAGACCAAAACCGTCAGCATTGAGTACGCCAGAAGTCATTTCGCGGGGCTGGTAACTCTGCACAATTAGGGAATGTTCCGGCTTGTACAGAATAGTATCGAGTAAAATCGGCTCCCCGAGGTAGCCAAGCAAACGGCACATAAAAAAATTTTTGCAGCAATTTGATTAGCATTGTAAGTCATTAGCCGAAAAATTGCCCGAGCGCGCATCTTCAGCGCTGGAAGGTTTTTTGTAGCCCGCTGCCAGCATCGCAGTACAAACGGTAAAGTTAAGGTAGAACCCCAGCAGCACAAGGAGACTCTTGAATGTTCCTCGACGAACTCATCCCAATGGCGAAAGAATTGATCGAACAGCCGATCGCCTTCACAGGCGGATTTTTTTCTGGCCTGCTTCGACTCAACCTTTACGAAGAGCCCGTTAAAAGTTGGATCGACGAGCAAGCCGGTTCAACTTCCTACACTACTCCCCCAGCCGAAACCACCAACGGTAAAAGCACGGGGCCTCAGTCAATCTCGATCGACTAAGGAAAAGCATTGACAACCTCCCACCGCTAATTCGGGATATCGAATATAGCGGGGGATTCCAAAGAGCGCTCTTTGGGCTTCCTGTTTCTACGAGTTGACTTGCTGAAAAAAGTTTCCTCACCCAAGTATTGGTCAGTCTCACGCCTAAGCGTTAATTCCGATGTAACCCACCGGACTTAATGCTTTTTCTAAAAAGTTTCGTGCAGCGTGCCCATCTCTGTCTTGAGTGTGTCCACAATGGTAGCAAGTATGTGTTCTGCTGCTTAAAGACTTTTTGACGACATCCCCAAAATTCGAGCAATTTTGTGAAGTGTCGTGGGGTGGTACAGGAACTGTTACAAAGCCGAACACTTTCCCAAAATACTCAACCCAACTACAGAACTGAGTCCACAATGCGTCAGCAATGGATTTAGAAAGATGTCGATTTTTCACCATATTTCATTTCACACCTTCAAGTCCTCATCAGCCACTATGTCGTTGGAAATGACTACGCACCTTGCCGTTTTAATAGCAAATTTTTAACGAAACGGCGACTTACCTTGAGGTGTTTTAGAGCCAGTTTGTTTCTAAAATTAGCTCTATTTGGGGAACATTTTTTGGTCTTAGACATACGACGTTGAAGTCGCCTCAAAGACTTTTCAGGTTGACGAAGATGACGCGGATTGGCTACTATTTACCCGTCGGAATCGGTGTAGAAGTGATTCACTCCCACATCAATACCGACATTATGGGCAGTTGGTTCACGTTTCTCCAAGCGTTCTTGGTCAAGACAAAATTGAGCGTAGTATGCGTCTGCACGACGCACAACGCGGACACGCTTAATCTGCTTCTATTGATAGAAATGCAAATCGCTGGTTCCCCACATTTTGAAGGTTTTCCCTTGAAAACCGTCACATAAAGTGATATATTACCGCTCTTCGGAAAGCTTTAATCCACTGGTTTCGGACTAAACAGAACCATGTATTTGTTATTTTTTGAACCGAGGATACCTCTTTTTCTCTGGTTGGTTCTTCTTGCCGTTTTCATAAAAGTGAGAAATGCCAGACCATGCTCTTTCAGCGCTAGCTTGACGTACTATAGAATTGAGGTTTTTAGCAAACTCAAGTTGGCTTGCCAGTACAGCGCAATATGCACTTCACTCGTATTTACCAATGTCCTTGTTGTCCATCCAGTATCTCAGGCAACTGTTCCGAAGACAACGACCAGTGCCAATAGCTTCATTCAGCTTTTTGTACTGCTCTTTCGTTCCTTCCAGTTTTGCTTCCAATACCAACATTTTTACACTCAACTCCTTGACTTAAGTATAGCTCATTGGCTAGTTGGGTGTCTACAGAAATTGTCAAAAAGGAAACTGCACCCCGCCCTTTTTATAGGGCGATTGAAAATTAATTGGAGTACGTCTCCTTTTTGACTGGCAATTCATCTACATGAGAAAGACTATACTATACAATATGTGTTCGTGACTCCAGCGAGGATCGCTCTAGTAGAAAGAAGCAAAAATATTATGTTGAGAAAAATGAATTTACAAACCAGACTGATCGGTGCGTTTATGATTATGGGACTTTTAGTATTTTTAGTTGCCTGGGTAGGATGGAACTCAACATCTAATCTCAGTCAACACATAGATAGTATTGGTAAAAATAACTTACCGAGTATTGAATATTTATTGAAAATTAACGAGGGACACACCCAAATTGAGTCATCCGAGAGAGCGCTAATTAATCCGGCACTCAGTCAAACAGAAAGGCAAGATGCCTTAAACAGAATGGACAAGGCTTGGCAGCAGATTCAAGATGCGTTTAAAGCATACGAAACCACTCCACGTACCTCAGAGGAAGATGCACTATATCAACAAATGCTTAAGTATTGGGAGGATTGGAAGCAAGAAGATCGAGAACTCCTGCGAATTAATCAAGAATTTGAAAAAGTGGGAATTTTTAATCCTGTGGCTTTGCAGCTAAAACTAATTAAGCAGGGTAAAAGTAATTCGCCAGAAATCGCAACAGCAAACACAGCTAGTAACATTTTGGATCAACTTATTCAGCAAGCTAAGGTAACTCGCGTTAAATTTATCGCTTCGGAAAAATCAATTTTAGCACTTGTTGAGTCTAACAAGAAACAAGCAGATGACGCTTATAAAAGTGCAGAAAATGATATCAGTAAGACTCAAGTAGCTGTATTCTTGGGGATGACGGTTGGACCGCTAACAGCGATTATTTTAGGAATAGCTTTAAGTATAGCGATCGCCAAACCTTTAGATAAGGCCTTGAAAGGTATTATTAATATGATTGTCAGTTCTTCCACCGAGATCGCTGCTAGCATAGAGCAACAGGAACGTATTGCTGTACAACAAGCTGCTTCTGTTAATCAAACAACTAGCACAATGGATGAATTGGGCGCATCATCAAGGCAATCAGCTATGCAAGCCGAATCAGCCCTTGAGAATGCCAGTCATGTCTTAAACATGGCAGCAGAAGGCAGTAAAGTAGTGCAGAAAACCCAGCAGGGAATGTTGACTTTGACCGAAAAAGTTGGAGGGATAGCCGAGCAAGTTTTACATTTGAGCCAGCAAACCAATCAGATTGCTAATATTACTAATTTAGTGAGCGATTTGGCTAATCAAACTAATATGCTGGCAATTAACGCTACAGTGGAAGCAGTACGCGCCGGAGAACAAGGAAAGGGGTTTGGGGTGGTGGCGAGGGAAATTCGCAGACTGGCAGATCAAAGCAAGAAATCGGCGGCTCAGATTAATGATTTGGTAAACGATATTCAGAATGCGATTAATAAGACAGTGATTGTAACAGATGAGGGTAATAAAACTTTAGATAAGAGCCTGAAGTTGACTGAAGGTACGGCGGAGACTTTTAACAATGTTGCTACTGCAATTAACAGTGTTGTTGTCAGCAGTCAGCAAATTTATTTGAATACCAAACAGCAGGCGATCGCTATTGAGCAAGTGGTAGATGCGATGAATGTTCTGAATAAAGGAGCAGCGGAAACAGCCAGCGGTATCACCCAAAGTCGAGTTGGCACTCAAACACTTAACAAAGCGGCTTTAAATCTCAAATCTGTAGTTTAATTGAGAAAAGTAATATCCTCAACTGGGGATTAAGGAGATGGGGATAAAATTTTCTCAATTCCCCATTTCCAATTTCCAATTTCCTATTTTCCCAAAGGATTGAAGGTGACATCTGCCGTCTATAGAAGGGCAGGGGAGATGTCAAGTAGGTTTCCTCAAAGGGCTGTACAAATGTGTATAGCAATTCTCAAGTGAGTGAGGTACAAATTTAGATTTTAGATTAAAGAATGGAAGAAGTGGGGAATTGGTAATTAACTGGCAAGTACCTCGCGAAAGTTGAGAACCGCTAGAGCAACGATCGTGGCGGGGACTAACCTCATATATTATACTTTGTTAGTTCCTTTATTTCCGAATATACTTGGCGATTCGTCGCCCACCAATCACTCATCTGATTAAAATCAAATATTGTTCCGAGGTGGGATTCCTCACCGCCTCAAAATTCATCTCATCACTCACTCGAACGGTGAGTGAGAGCTTGTTTTTGATCGAGCTAACTATTGCAGCCAGTACAAAGGGTTTGTGAATGTGGCAAACCCTTTTAGTCAGATTCGATAGCCGAGTCGTATGCTAGATAGCACTTAAGAGTTAAATTAACCGGTTATTATGTATAGCACAACAAGTTCAGTTCGATCGACATGACTATCTATATTGGAAATCTGTCTTACCGCGCCACCGAAGAAGACCTGAAAGCAGTATTTGCAGAGTACGGTACTGTCAAGCGAGTTGTTTTGCCTACCGACAGGGAAACTGGTCGGATGCGCGGTTTTGCATTTGTTGAGATGATGGAGGATGCCCAAGAAGACGCTGCAATTGCCGCATTAGACGGTGCAGAGTGGATGGGGCGCCCCTTGCGAGTGAATAAAGCTAAACCCAAAGAAGAGGGAAATCGAGGCGCAGGTATCAAGAGAAACGACGGATATTAGTCCGCCATGCAGCGGTTGACATCCTCTCGGAACCCACCTGATGCGCAAGTGCGCAAGTAGCGCCGAATTGCTACCAGCAGTTGATTTTGGGGATGCCATGTCAAATCCGCTGCCCAAAAACATCGATTCTTTATGGGATCACTTGATTCATGCTTTTTGAGAAAGACAGAATTTACGCACGGGAGTCTAGACACATGATTTCTTCCCGGATACCTCGCTGCTAAAACCAAGATTTATTAGGAGAAACCGGGTCGATCGGCGTCAGTTTTAGAAAGAGTAAACTCGGCCTTTTTCATCAATATAAACTGATCGGTCTTGCCTAGTGCGGCTATCCGATCTGGTGATGCGAATCGTCACAATGTTTTGCTGCGAGTCAACGTTATAGTCGTATTTTAAAGTTGTGGTTCCTCCTGTGGCATTAATCGGAATATTAGCAATGTCGCCGGTGCGATTGCTGATGCGAACAATGATGTTTTTGCTGGCTCCGACGGGCAAGGATGACAAGCTGGCACCTGATTGACCGTATTCTAGGTTTAATCCCGTTTCATTTAACAGTCTCAGGGTAATGTTGCGAGTATTGTCAACCTGCGCTTGAGGTTGCCAGAATCCGGGTTTTGTGCCACCGTCAGTTGCAGGTTGAGATAATGCTGGATGGGGATGAAGAAAGCCCAGGGCGGCAAGTATTGCTACTGTTGCAATAATTTTTGATTTCACTGTTTGTACCTCCAGGTCAAGTGTTGGTTATATTTCTATCCTAGCTTTAAAATCAGATCTTGTGATAGCGGAAGGAAAAACAAGGAAGAAGTTCGGCAACGGATTCTGTAACGAATGTAACGGATGTAACGGATGTCAGTCCGATGGAAGAAGGAAGAAGGAAGAAGGAAGAAGCAATAAAAGCAAGGGTTTCACCAATTAAAAATGTCCTCACCGTCTGGGCGGTTGCTATATCTAATTTAAAACCTGGTTTCTGTAGTTGTTAATAGTCCTGGATGCACGGGTTGTCTAGAAACCCGATTTCTGAGCGGGTGGCTGCTTGCCAAAGGTATGATTTAGAGTAGAAACCGGATTTCTGAGGTATAGTGCATCCGGGACTGGTTAATTGTTAATTATTGATCGAGCGGCTTCTAGCAGCAGGCGCTGTTCGGCGCGGACGATCGCCCTGCAAGTTTGTTCTACAGCCTCGGCATTGACCGAAATAGACGAAATCCCCCACCGCACGAAGGATTCAACTGTATCGGGATACAAAGCTGGAGTGTCGCCGCAGATAGAGCAAGGAATACCGGCGGCCCGGGCCTGTTTGATTAATTGTTCGATCGCCCTCATCACTGCTCGATCGCGCCCGTTGAAAGCACCTGCTACCTGTTCGGAGTTCCGGTGAATGCCTAACAGCAATTGGGTTAAATCGTTGGTGCCGATGGAAATTCCTTGAACTCCTGCTTTTACGTAATCTGGCAATAGAAATAACACTGAAGGAACTTCCGCCATAATCCACAGTTGAAATTCTGCTGAGCGGTTTTTCCAAATAGTTTCTAAGCGCTGGCGACAGTAGATAAACTCCTCAACCGAGCGCACGAAAGGCAAAATTAAATTAACATTCGTATAGCCTGACTCGCAGAGTTTTTGAAGTACGCACAGTTCCCAATCAAATAACTCCGGTTCAAAGGTATAACTGAAACTGCCGTGCGCGCCAGACTCGCGCAAATCGAGAGAGCGATAAAATATCGGCCGCGGCGAAACGGCAGCAGCAAATAAACTGAGGCAATCCGCCATGCGATCGACAAATTCCGATTTGCGCCCGTTTTGCAACCAAAGTTTCGGGTTTTGACAGTCCAAAGCTTCCAATGCCATTAATTCCGATCGCAGCAATCCGATGCCGTCTATTGGCAGATTTTTGAGGCGGTCGATCGAACTTGTTTGGCTGACATTAACTAGCAGTTGAGTCGCCGTTGGTGGGCCCCAAACATATTCGGCAGACTCAGATTGTCGAGATTTATGCCCGGAATTGGACGATCGATCTGAGGTTGAAGATTGGTGGTTTGCTATTGACATTTTGGCTGCTGTACTGTATGTATCTGCATTTGTTGCTCTGTCCAGAAGTCGGCGGCTGTCTGCTATCTCGATCGCATCCGGTTGGGCGAGGGCAAAAACTTCTCCGCTATCGCCGTCTACCAACACGGAATCGCCCGAGGCGATCGCCCGAGTGGCCCCGACCACTCCCACAACGGCGGGAATCCCCAATTCTCTCGCTAAAATGGCGCCGTGGCCTGTCATGCCTCCTTGTTCCGCAACCACCCCAGCAGCAACTTTCAGCCAAGGCAGCCAATTCGGCTCGATTGTCCTGGCTACTAAAATGCCTCCGGCTAAGAATTCCGCGTTTTCTGGGTGGGAATTAGTCATAACTTGGGCAATTGCTTCGGCTTTTCCTGATGCTGCTGCCACACCTCTGAGTATGGCAGGAGTTCGGGCTGGGGCGATCGAGTTTGGCTGCGGGAGGGCGATCGAATTTTCCTCTACCGGCGCGACTTTTTCCCCTTTCACAAGACGAACTTGAGTGAAATAAAACTGCGGTTCGCTGCTGTTTGCTGTCTG
Organism: Microcoleus sp. Pol7_A1; assembly: GCF_036701085.1. Lineage (NCBI taxonomy): Bacteria > Bacillati > Cyanobacteriota > Cyanophyceae > Oscillatoriales > Microcoleaceae > Microcoleus > Microcoleus sp. Pol7_A1. Next base: position 51,669 of record NZ_JAUBQD010000033.1, on the reverse strand, counting down.
GTTTAGCGTCCACTCCAAAATTAAATCCGAGTCAAATTCTGCGATCGCTTTTTTGCTCAATTCAATGATTTCTTGCAGTTGCGATTCCTCTAAAACGTATTCAGTTTGTGCTTCCTCTCCCAGCGCTGAAACTTGCACGCAACAATCAGCAAAATCAGGAATTATAAATGGAGAATCGGGAATTGGGAAAGCAGCAAACTTGCCCAGCAGCAGTTTTTTTTTCGGTTCACCATCGCCGACTTTGAGATTGTAGGCTAATGTTTTGTAACCGATCCGCTGGAATTTAACCGCCGTTGTTTCTGGCTGCACTTGATAGTAATCGGGGATGGTTTCTCCCCTGGCGAGGGACAATCCCAAACCGCTGGTGGCTTGGATTTCCCACTGTGCGCCCGCCTTTGTTTTCACCTCGCCCGCGGCGATCGCTTCTTGAAGTGGCTGCACCAAAACTGCGGGATTGATTTGCTGTACCCGCAGGCCGCACCGCTGCCAGTAAAATAGACTTCGGGCTCTGAACATTTCTGCCCAAGCTCGTTTGAGTCCGGCCCCAATGGCTTCGGGTTCTGCCCGTACTGCCTGAGATTCCAGAATGCCGACTGTTTTCGGGTTCCAGGAAGTCAGGGAAGGGCGAAAAATTAAGGCTGTGGAGTTTAAGTTTGACTGTGAGTTGAGTTGAGAAACAGCAGACTCTAGGGTGGAGAGCAGTGAATCTGGCAGTTTGCCGGCGAGGATTTGGTGGCGGATGCTGCGGGCGATCGATTGCAGTTGTCTGGGTTCATCTACATTCAAGTGCAGGGAAGAGTGTGGCCAGTCAGCAAACAGCGGTTCTAGCCAGTTGATCGACTCTAAAAACTGCCAGAATGTGGTAGCCGGCACGACAAAACCCGGTACAACAGGATGATTTTTCTGGAGCAAACAGCTCAAGTAAAATGCTTTTTCTCCCACTGCATCTCGGTCTGAAGGTTGAATTTTGTCTAACCAGTAGAGGTTTTTCACGCTGCGAGCCTGTCGGTGGAAACTGATTGAAGTTGAAAGTTTTTCCCATTAATCACTTACGACAATTTTAGGATGAACAAGCGAAAATGGACGGGATTAGTCAAATCTTTTCTCAATCTTTTTCTTAAGTCTAACTGTCCTCTTTGTCAGCGACCGGCCGCCGGAGAGTTTTGTCCGTACTGTCACAAGCAACTTCAGCTATGTCAGTTAAGCGATCCGGGTCGATTTTGGCATTCAGAACAGCGTGTTTTTGTGTGGGGTGAGTACGGCGGGGCTCTCAAACGGGCGATCGCAGCTTTGAAATATGACGGCAATCCGCAATTAGCCAAACCTCTAGGCGGCTGGCTGGCAGAAGCTTGGCTGAGTTTTCCCGAATTAGCTATAGAAAATTTAACAGTTGTACCGATTCCCCTGCATCAAGAAAAGCTCAAGGATCGCGGTTTTAACCAGGCGGAACTTTTGGCTGAAAGTTTTTGCTAGCTGACTGGTTTGCCTTTGCAGCGGCACGGTTTGGAGCGGGTGAAAAATACTCAGGCTTTATTCGCTCTGACGCCACAGCAGCGACAAGCGGAAATGAAAAATGCTTTAAGTTTGGGGAAAGATTTTCGTCGCCGGCTCCCGCGCGCTGGCGTGCTGTTAGTTGATGATATTTACACTAGCGGTACTACGGTTAAGTCGGCAATTAAAATATTAGAAGAGTCGGGAATTTCGGTTTACGGAACTGTGGCACTTGCAACTCCTAATAAGATTAATCGGTAAGCTGCGAATGCCTTTAATTTTAAACTGGTTTGTAGTGAGTCAATGATATTTATCAGGATTTGCTAATAATATTTTTTGGGGAAAACGAACCGCGAAGACGCAAAGAAAGAGCAGAAAGAGAAGGGAGAGTGTTTAGGATGGATTTAGGATTGTTGGAGGCTCGGCTGCAAGGGGAAATTGGTTGCTGATGTTCCACCGGCTGCCGTCGTGAAGCAGTAAAGTTAACGCCGAAGCGGTAAACTCAAAGTGGAGCGATCGCCCTGCAAATTCTAACCAAGCCGTTTGAAAATTCTCCTTAGTTAAATCGCGAAAAGCCACTGTCATGTGCGGTACAAATGGGCGAGTCTGAGAAACTCGATCGACTATTCCCAAAGTTGCCTCGATATAACTCATCAAATCTTTGTGAATCTCCAGCAATTCGGGTGATTTGACAACATCAGCGTAAATGACGCGGGGCGCGAAAGCAGCAAAACCGGATAGAGTAACGGGAATGGGCCGCCGGTTTACAGAAAACTGGTTCAAACTTTCCTCTAATTTGGGAACATCCTCCGCTAACGAGTGAAAAGGAGGTTGCAGCGTAATGTGCGGCGGCGAATTCAAAGCACCGCGGCTGTTGTAATGTTCCGCAAAATATTGTTGAATCTCAGTAATGTGCTGTTCAATATCGGGAGGCGGCACTAGGGCAATAAAAAATCGCTGTTTTGACTGGTTCATCGGATAACATCGCAGTTAAGAAAGGATAGTGCAAAATGGAATATAGAGCATTTGCCCTAGATCCCATTGGCGATCGCCCATTCCCAATCTAAAATATAAAATCTAAAATCCCAAATAAAAATGCCTTGGTTTGTCAAAATTGAGCAAGGAATTGTCGAAAAGCCTGTCTTTGACCAATACGTGCCAGCTCACAGAGCTTATGTCCGAGAGTTGATTTCTAAAGGACACCGAGCGAAAACTGGCTACTGGGCGCGGCGGGGCGGCGGTATGTTGCTGTTTGAGGCGGGTTCGATGGATGAGGCGAAGGCGATCGTCGCTGAAGACCCGCTGGTGAAGAACGGTTGCGTTATTTATGAAATTTATCACTGGTGCGTGGTTGAAGAATAAATAACTGTGTTATACTGATAAATGAACTGGACCCACGCGATTCCAACGCCCAAATCTTGTCAGGACCGGAAGGTAGCAGCAACACGGGATGCTTGTAATAGGCGTGGTCTCCGGTTCACCCAGTTTTATGATGTGTAGCTCCTATGCCTGGTTTTGGAGATATTTTACAAAAAGCAGTGTACCTTGGTGTCGGGCTAGCTTCCTACGCTGGTGAAAAAGCTGGCAGCAAGTTAACTGAATTACGCACTGAAGCCCAAAAGCTGGCAGACGAATTGGTGAAGCGGGGTGAGATGTCAACGGAAGAAGCCCGTCGCTTTGTTGACGATATGGTGCAACAGGCTCAGCAGCAGCCCCCCGTAGAATCGGCTGGCGACAAAAAACCGGCTGAACCTCGGCGGATTGAAATTGTTTCTGAGGAAGAAGATGTCTCGGTAAAAGATGCTAAAGAGACAGGCGGCGTAGACAAGCTCCGCGAACAGGTGCAGAATTTACAAGAGGAATTGCGGCGGCTGAAGCGGGATTAAGCAGGAAAAAACTCGCTCAGCAAAGCAGGAAGGGAACTCAGGATAATACTCTTGAGTTCCCTTTTTGAATATCTCCCCTGTCAGATGTGGACGGATATCAGGCAATAGGTAATAGAATTGAAAGTAGGTGCGATCGCTTCGCATGAGGCTGGCTGCACCTGTCTGTAAAATATTTTGTAATAGCAAGCTGTCAAATTCATGGAAGATTGGTCTAAAGATTTTTTTGGAGTAATGGAAAATGCTGTTTCTGAAGTAGAGCATTTTTTCAGCGAAATGGGCGAAGAGTTTGTCGAAATGCTGGACGTTTTGGCAAAGATGTCGGAAGATTTTACTGAACAAGTACAAAGTAATCTGATTAATGACATTGACGGTTATTTCAATGAATTTGACGGTTTATTTAATGAATTTATCGAACCGATAATTGAAATTTGCCGCGACTTCGACCCTGAGTTTGATGAGATAGATTTGTCGATGGTGACTTATGTAGACCCTTCGCCGACGCAGCAGCCGGCTTGTCGCGGTTGTCGCAACTATCACGGTCAAGTTTACGGGGGCAATTTGTTGGTTTGTGCGATGCACCCTACTGGTGTGGAATCGGAGAGTTGTGCTGATTGGGAAACTGACAGCGATATGAATTTTTAAGACGGGAGTTGAGTTGTTGAGGGGTTAATGGCTTATGGTAACGTCAATTCAGTCTCCGTCAAAGATTTCTCTGGAAGAGTTTCTGCTATTGCCAGAGACTAAGCCTGCTAGCGAGTATGTTGACGGTAAAATTTATCAAAAAGATATGCCGCAAGGAAAACACAGCACGTTACAATTCGAGTTTCCATCTGTTATTAATCGAGTTGGCAAGCCGCAGAAATTAGCTTATGCTTTTCCCGAACTGCGCTGTACTTTTGGGGGACGTTCTATTGTTCCAGATATAGCAGTGTTCGAGTGGCCGCGGATTCCTCTGAATTCTCTGGGAAAAATTGAAAATAGGTTTGAAATTGCTCCGGATTGGACAATTGAGATTTTATCGCCAGAGCAAAGTTCAAGTCGCGTAATTAATAAGATTCTGTTTTGCCTCAAAAATCACACTAAATTGGGTTGGATGATTGACCCGGAAGAAGAATTGGTAATTGTTTTTAAACCGCAGCAAGAACCTGAGATTAAGGAGAATGAAGATATTTTACCAGTTCTGGATGTGCTGTCGGATTTGCAACTGTCGGCGGATGATTTGTTTGGGCTGTTAAGTTTCGATCGCCTGTGAGTTAAAGTTGAGTATAGGGAATATTGCATCTAACGGCATTTAAAGGTGAATCGCTCAACGGCTAATAATTCGCAATTTGGGTTTCCGAAAATGCCGCCATCGCTGCAATTGCGACAGTATCAGCGAGTGGCGGTTGCTAATTGGTTTGCGAATCAGGGACGCGGTACGCTGAAGATGGCGACGGGTAGCGGCAAGACGATTACTGCGCTGGCGATCGCCACTGAATTATACAACAAAATTAACCTGCAAGTCCTGCTCGTAATTTGCCCTTACTGCCACCTGGTGAATCAGTGGGCGCGCGAATCGGAGAAATTTGGTTTAAAACCTATTTTGGCTTTTGATAGCGCCCGCAGTTGGCAAAATAAGCTGGCTGCGGGTTTGTATGAAGTGCGATCCTCTTCGAGGGCTTCGCTAACGGGCGATAGGCTATTTCTCACAATCATCACCACTAACGCCACATTAATGTCCGATAGCTTGCAATCGCAACTGCGCTATTTCCCAGAAAAAACCCTGATTATTGGAGACGAAGTTCACAATTTAGGCGCGCCCCGTTTAGGAGAAAGTTTGCCTCGCAATATTGGACTGCGACTCGCCCTTTCCGCCACCCCAGAAAGGCATTTCGACGAACAGGGAACCGAAGCTATTTTAGATTATTTCGGTCCTGTTTTGCAGCCGGAACTCACCTTAGCCGACGCCATCCGCCAAAAAGCATTAGTACATTATTTATACTATCCAATTTTAGTAGAATTGACAGAAGCCGAAACCCGCAAGTATTCTCGCTTAACTCAAAAAATTGGCTGGGCGCTTTGGGGCGATGAAAAAGTAGAAGAAAACGATGCTTTAACAACTTTATTAATGCAGCGATCCCGGTTGATTGGAGCTGCGGCTAATAAATTAGTAGCTTTGCGAGAATTAATGATTCACCGTCTCGATACAGCCCACACTTTATTTTACTGCGGCGACGGTGCGATCGAAGGAGGTGCGCGCCGAAATAACAACCGCCAACTAACAGAAACCGCGAAGTTATTGGGTTCAGAATTAGGCTACCGAGTTAACACTTATACTGCGGCAACTCCTTTAGCAGAAAGAGAACGATTGCGTCAGCAATTTGAGAGTGGAGAATTGCAAGGTTTAGTCGCGATTCGCTGTTTGGATGAAGGCGTTGATATCCCGGCAATTCGCAATGCTGTAATTTTAGCAAGCAGCAGCAATCCGCGCCAGTTTATTCAGCGCCGGGGACGCATTTTGCGGCCACATCCGGGGAAGGAAAGGGCAACTTTATTTGACATGATAGTTTTGCCTCCAGATTTGGGCAGAGAAACCTTAGAAGTCGAGCGCAATTTGCTGCGAAAAGAATTGAAGCGGTTCTTGGAATTTGCAGATTTAGCCGACAATGCTGGAGAAGCTAGGGTGAAATTGCTGCAAATTCAGAGACGGTACGGGCTATTAGATATTTGACATTTATTAAGGTTCGGTTTATGTTTGAGAATATAGAATTATTTGATAGCAGTTTTAGTTGCTAGTTTAGTTCGCGATCGCACCCAGACTTCAGAAACCAGGTTTCTTTGTAGATTTCTCGTGACTGTTCGCAAAACTCGTAGAAACCGGGTTTCTCGCCCATGAGCCTAGGCCCTGTATATTTTAATATTTGCAAAAACAATATGACGGAAAATCTGAATGAAAATCTGATTATGGCATTTAGATATGAAGATAGTGCGATCGCAGCCGTACCGACAAGCATTTTAGCAGAAAAGCGTTCTGCTTATCAAACTCACCAGGAATTCAGCGACGTACAGCAACCAATTACTAGCGCGCCGCCCGAAGTCAGACAAATTATTGAGCGGGTATTGGAAATTGAAAAAGATAAGTTGTACATGAGAGCTCCCCGCCACATTAACGATGACATTTTAAAAATTATTAAGGAAGCAATTGTATGAAGTTAATCTCAATTACTCTGTGCAACTTTCGTCAATTTTACGGCAAAAGTCCCGAAATAAAACTAGCTTGGGGGGGGCAAAACATTACAGTAATTCACGGCAATAATGGCGCTGGAAAAACTGCCTTGATGAATGCCTTTACGTGGGTACTTTACGGAAAATTTAGCGCGGCTTTTGCGGCGGAAGAACAATTAGTAAACAAGCGCGCTCTGGCTGAGGCAGAAATGGGAAAAGCCGTAGGTTGTTGGGCGGAAATTGTGTTTGAACACGACAGCACGCGCTACCAAGCAAGACGCATTTGTCGTGCTTATAAAAGTGAAAACACTGTAGAACATGGCAAGGCTGAATTGTTCCTGAATGTAGCAAAAGATAACGGGCTCTGGCTGAAGCCGGATCAGCATCCCGATGATATTATCGGGCGGATTTTGCCGGAAAGTTTACATAAATATTTCTTTTTTGATGGGGAGCGAATCGAGCAAATTGTCCGCCACGACAAGAAAGCAGAAATTGCTGAAGCTACTAAGGAGTTGCTGGGGGTGGAAGTGTTGAATCGATCGATCCGGCATTTAATAGAAGCGAAAAAATCTCTTGAGACTGATTTAAATATAATTGGGAATGCTGAAACGAAGAAACTTTTAAAAGACAAGAAAAAAATTGAGCAAGAAGCTGAGCAACTTTCGAGCAGACAAGTAGAAATAGAGCGGGAATTGGCGAACCAAGGGGAGTTAAAGAAAGTAGTTAATGGTAATTTGTTGGAACTTAGCGGTGCTGCGGATTTACAAAAGTTACGAGACGAATTGCAAATGCAGAAAAATTTATTTAAGCAACAAATTGTACAGGCTACAGATGCTCTAAAGCGAGCAATTTCTGTGCGCGGTTACGCGGTATTTTTGTCAGATGCGGCGGCTGAATTTGAAGTAATTATTGAAGGTTTGCGGGAAAAAGGCGATTTGCTTTCGGGGATTCAGCGACCGTTTTTGGAAGAGTTATTAGCGCAGCAGCGGTGTATCTGCGGTGCGGAATTAGTAGAGGGTTCTGAATCTCGCCAACAGGTTAGCGGTTGGATGGATAAGGCGGGTGTTGGCGATGTGGAAGAAACAACTATTCGTATTAGCGATCGGGTAAAGGAAATTGAGCGACAAGTGGCTGATTTTTGGGAGGAAATTGACCGACAGCAAGGCAATATTAGCCGTGACAGAACCGAACTTTCTCGGGTGGAAAATCAGCTAGACGATATTCACAGCAAGCTGCGAAATTTTCCTGACGGCGATGTCAGCCGCTTGCAAAAGCGGTTGGATGAAATTGAGGCAAAAATTGGCGATTTGCACCGGGAAACAGGCTCTAACCAGCAGCAAATTGAGAGTTTGAAGGTGTCAATCGCCAATCTGGACAAGCAAATCGACAAGCAGCAACTGAATGAGCAAAGGCAAGTATTAGCCCAGCGCCGGATTGCTGCGACTCAGGATGCGATCGATCGCCTCACTGAAGTGCGCTCGCGCTTAGAAAAACAGTTTTGTTCTCAGTTAGAAAAGCGGGTGCAAGATATTTTTAGTCAAATTTCATTTACTCCTTATATCCCAAAGTTGAGTGATAAATATGAACTAACGCTAGTAGAAAATACGTCGGGAAAAGAATCTTTGGTTGCCGCTTCTACAGGAGAAAATCAAATCCTCAGTTTGTCGTTTATCGGCGGAATTATTGACGGCGTGCGGGAGTGGAGTCAAAAAAATACTTTGATGGGCCCGGATAGCAGTACGTTTCCAATTGTGATGGATTCTCCCTTTGGCAGTTTGGACGAGATTTATCGCAAGCAAATCGCGAATAAGCTGCCAAAGTTGGCGAATCAATTGGTAGTTTTGGTGACAAAAACTCAGTGGCGCGGAGAAGTTGCTCAAGAGATGGAAAGTTCTATAGGCAGGGAATACGTGCTGGTGTACAATTCTCCGAAAGCTGATTGCGAAGAAGATGCGATCGAACTTGGCGGGACGCGCTATCCTTTAGTTAAGCGCAGTCCGAATGAATTTGAATATACAGAAATTGTAGAGGTGGAGTATGACTTCTAATTCGGCAATTACGCAAGCTTTGGAAATGGATATTTGGGTGAAGGCTACATGGGAAGAGTTTCTAAATTTTGCTGAGGACTCAGCATGGGAAAAGGGCAAGTTTTATTACTATGAAGAACACATGAGGGTGGAAATGTCACCAGTAGGGCCATTGCACGCGCGTCATAATTCAATCATCCCGTATGTAGTTATTCTGTTTGCTACATTGAGAAATATCCGAGTAGTTCAATTTGCTAATGGCAGTTTTAGGAAAGCAGGTATTCGCGAGTTTCAACCGGATTTAGCTTACTACATCGGTTCAGATTTGAGAGTTCCTCCTAATGACAGCAATTCACCTGTTGATTTGGATGAATACGATCCGCCTAATTTGGTAATAGAAATTGGGGCATCTTCTTTTAACGATGATTTAGGCAGTAAGCGGTTGCTTTACGAAAATGCAGGAATTAGTGAATATTGGGTTGAACGTGCAAACACGCGGGAGGTTTTTGCGTTTGCGATTAATGGCGGAGGTAGCGGGAGAATTCAAGAGTCGCGGGTTTTACCGGGGCTGGAAATCCGGTTAGTTGAGGAAGCTTTGAACCGGAGTCAAACCCAAGATGATGGGGAAATTAATCGGTGGTTGATTCAAACTTTTAGTCAAGGTTGAAAGGAGTTTGACGTGGAAAAAGAGTATCATAAGTTGGTGCGCGATCGCATTCCTGAAATTATTCGCCAAAGCGGGAATGAATGCGAGGTTGTAATTTTGCCGGATGCAGAATACCGTCAAGCTTTGCGGCTGAAATTGATTGAGGAAGCGGGGGAAGCGGCGGAGGCTGATGAGGAAGATTTGGTGGCGGAATTGGCGGATTTGTATGAGGTAATAGATGCGGTGATGGCGAGTTTTGGCATTTCGGGCGATCGACTTTTGGCGGAACAAATGAAGCGGCGGCAAGCAAGAGGAGGTTTTGCACAAAAAATTATGTTGTTGCGGACTTTGTGAAGTGCGTCCGGTTGAAAGCCGGCGCTACACAAAGGAAGTCCGCCTGCGCGGACTGTTGGATATTTGCGAGATGTATTATAGTTAGAAACTAGATATTATGGCAATGGCTGCTAACAAAATTAGAATTGCTAAAGATAAAGCGGAGTTAGTCAAATCATTAACTTTATCGGATAACAACACGGGCCCTTTCCAGACTTACGCCGATGTCATCGCTTTCGCCGCATCCTTGGGAAAGCAGCGGAAAAAACGCTCGCCTTTGGGGGAAATTTCTAAACGAGAACCAGGGGCGATAGATGTTGATATCTTTGTATCCAGGGGTTACGATATGGCGATTAAATTAATTGCGATCGCCGAAACCAAAAATCCTCAAATTCTCTCCCATCTTGACGAACAATTGGAAGCAGAACGCTTGCAAATTTTTGAAGAATATGCTAATGGTGGACTGGAAATTTTGCGAGAAGAGTTGCGGGGTGCGGCGGATTATACCGATCGCCTTTTGTTAGTTTTGATTTCTGAAAGAGACAATCAACATCGGTCAAATGAAGAATTCGATTTAAGCAAGTTCTTATTTTAATAGGTTCCCAATGAAGCATAAACCAAAAGATATAATCCAGAGAGGCTTAAAGCAAGCTGCAAAATTTCTCGCTTACAGTTACTCAGCATTTATTATCTGCTATTTCCTTCTCAAACTAATTTTTGGGGATAGACTGTGGATTATTGCCTTAATTAGCACTTTTAGCCCCTTAATTTTATTCCCAACTTTCCTGCTTCCTATCATCGGCTTGTCAATTATCAAAAAAAGATGGTTCACTATTATTTCGGCGATCGCCTGCCTTCTCCTAATAAGTTGGCTGCACGTCAAATACTTTTCTCCCGCACCCATCAACATCACAGACTCGCAGCCCAGCATCAAAGTTTTATCCCATAACCTCAGTTGGCATAAAACTCAGTCACCTACTTTATTTAAACTGATTCAGCAGCAAAAACCCGATATTATCTTTTTACAAGAAATCGTTAGGAAACATACCGAAAGAGCTTTCACCTGGTTAAAAGCAGACTACCCCTATCAAATTGGCACTCCCCCTGCAGGAATTCTCAGTAAATATCCAATTGTATCCAGCGAAATACTGCATTTAGCCGGCCATCCAGAAACGCAGCAGCGGGCAATTATTAAATTTAACGGACAAGAAGTAGTGATTTATAATATGCAAGCTACCGGGCCGTGGTTGAAGATGTCTAAAAAATTTGGTTTTATCAAAATTCCAGTTTACAAATATGACAAACGATCGCCTGAAATTAAAGATTTAGTGCAGCGAGTTGAGCGAGAAACTCGGCCAGTAATTGTCGCGGGGGATTTTAATATGACAGACGAAACTCAAGATTATGACAGGGTGCAGAAAGTCATGCAAGATGCTTTCCGAAAATCGGGATGGGGGTTGGGTTTTACCTGGCCTCACGGTTGGGAACTTAAGTTCTTGGTAAAAAGGTCGAATTGGAAATTAAATTATCCGGTTTTCCGGATTGATTATATTTGGTATTCAAAGCATTGGGGTGCTAAATCGAGTTCGGTGTTGGAGGCAACCGAGTCCGATCATTTGCCTGTAGGAGCCGAACTTATTTTGTTAAACGAAGCCAGATTGTGAGAATTAATCTATACTATTAAAAGCCAGAGGCAAACCCCATGCAAATTACCCTCACCATCCCCGATCACTTAGAACAGCAGCTTCTTCAGAAAGCTAGCCAACTCAACTTGCCGATCGAAACCCTGATTTTGCAATCCCTGGGTCAACTATTTCAAGAAGACGAAGACGAGCTATCTAAAGAAGATATCCTCAACAGCCTCCGAATTGCGCTTCAGGAAGTAGAAGACGGCAAAGTTCACCCGATCGCAGAACTTTGGGATGGTATTGATGTCTGAAGCACCCAGCATCCAGGTTCTGTTTGCAGATCAATTCAAGCGCCAACTCCGAACCCTCGCCAAACGCTATCGCCAAATTCAAACCGACTTGCAACCTCTCCTACAGCAGTTGCAAGCAGGCGAATATCCAGGCGATCGCATTTCCGGTACGGGCTACACCGTATTCAAAGTAAGAGCCAAAAACAGCGACCTCAGTAAAGGAAAAAGTGGAGGCTATCGCATTATTTATCAAGTCACATCAACCACTTGTTTCATCTTGCTCATCATCTATGCCAAATCTGACCAAGAAACGGTCGCCGTTGAAGAAATCAATGAGATTATCGATAGCTTCCGCAATCAGCAACAATCATAATCAAGAAATAACGTTAACTAGGATCAAAATTTAGGGATCGCGCTTTAAAATACTCCTAAATTTCAATCCCTGATTGCAGCAGCTATCAGCATAAAAACTTAGCTAAGCACTGGCGGCAATCCTACCTCTTGCGGCTGCACAAACCTGCCATTAAAACTAATAGCTTTATCCTCAAAAGTCCTCGCTTCGGCCACCGCTTGCCGCAAATGAGCTCGATCCATATCGTCCTGAATTCCCCCCACCAAATATACAATTAACTTCGTCGCTAAATCCTTTCCAGAAACTAGCACTCGCTTTTTGTTCGGATCGTACAAAATCCCGTACCAGGCAGACTCAGGATTGTCCATGTGGCTAAATCCTTCATCGACATCGTACCTGCGGAGTTTGTCGAAAATAGATTTCAGGGAAAGTTTCTTTCTAAATACTAGAATTCCCAAAGCATTAGCTAAAGCAATTTGACCGACTGGACGGAACAAAATATTTCCCTCGCCCCCTGGCTTTTCAAAACTAAATCGGCGCAATTCAGTCGTTTCTTCGCCGCTTTCAATTCTTTGATAGCTGGGTAAAGTTGCTAAATGATCGAACAATTTTTTAAACTCTTCAATTCCCTCTTTTAGTTCTTCATCTTCGGGACGCATGGGGATTAAACCTTTTCGTTCCGGCTTCCAATGAGGGAATTTGTATTCTAAATACCGTTCGGACATATCTTGTAGCGCTTGCAATGTGGTTAAGACAGTTGATTTAGCTGCGACTGTGGCGCTGTCCCAATTGACGCGGGGATTTCTGTCATCTTGTTCTTTTAATAAGGGATGGGTGACGGCAATTTTTCGGGCCGCGATCGCAAATCCGTTGTCCTCGTTCAATAATGCTAGCTGGCCCTGACTCAGCGTTACCGCCATTAGGTTAACGTGCACAAAGATCGATCGCACGCGCCGTTGTGCTTGCTGTCGCGTTTCCCCCGCTACCGCAGCCGGGATAAACTCAATCCCGATTTTTTCGTGAGCTAATTTATACACTGTTTCGGGGTCGATTTGATACTCTTCTGCTAAATCTTCCAGAGTAATTGCAGCGCCGACAGGTTTTTTATTTTTGTTGTATCTTTGCAGGATTCCGGTTTTAATTAAACTCATTAAACCTTGAACTCCCATCAGCCGATGCTGGCCGTCTAAGGCAAAAATTGAGACTTTTTGAGAGACATTCAAAAGCCCTAAGTTCTCGTTTTTATCAAAGGATGTAAATTCAGTCGCGGATTTGGTTGCTACGCCATTTTTATCCCATTCCTCGGCTAAAGGATTATCTACCCACGGGGGACTGACGACTACTAAAACTGCGGGGAATTTGTGCGATTTTCGGGCTGCTAAATATTGAGTTAGGGTGGCTTGCCGCGACCAATCTAAGGGACGCTGGATAATTTCGTCAATGGTTTCGTCGTCGCGGACGATGTTGTTCGTTTGGAGGTCGAATTTTTGGCGGAAAAGCGGCATTTGTGAGGCGAAACGGACGCGAGAGTCTAACCATTCTAGGGTGACTGAACCGATGTATGCTTCGCTGTTTCCCATCTGGGTTTTTTGTACGAAAATGCGATCGTCCTTTCCTAAATAATTATCTAATAAAAGTGCGATTTCCTGTCTGTCGCTATTTTCTTTCTCTAAAATTTTGCTAGCGAGGTCATCCGCTGGGTTGGTGTTCATCGGCGGTTTTTATATAATTAGGCTATTTTTTCAAAAAATATCATATATTAAAGTTTATGTCAACACTTGTTTTTAAAAAAACCTTGTGAAATACTTAAGTTATGCCCTACTAGACCACCTGTATTTCATAAAAATTGCAAAAAGTCAATAGCTATTAATGCCTAATTTTTCTACCCCATGCCCCATGCCCCATGCCCCATCCCCCATGCCCCATTCCCCATTCCCCATGCCCCATTCCCAATGCCCCATTCTAAAATATGTCTACTCCTTCTTTTGAATACATTTTGCCGGTAATTCGGGGCATTCAAGCGGGCCGCGAATATTACGTGTCGATGTGTCCGGTGCGTTTTTTGCCGAAATTGTTTCCCTTTGAATCTGAAGATTTGCCGCCGTCTATGCGGGCGAAACGCGCGCTTAACAAAGCTAGGATTCCCGAAATTGCTGAGTATTTTGTTAAGAATCCTACAAATTATACTTGTGGGGCAATTGCTGCTTCGATTGATGCGGATATTACTTTTGAAGCAGTGGGAAATGAGGCCGAAGAACGGAAAATCGGTCGCTTGCGAGTGCCGATGGATGCTAAGTTTACTATTAATGACGGACAGCATCGGCGCGCGGCTTTTGAGATGGCTTTGAGGGAAAATCCGCAGTTGGGATATGAGACGGTGGCGCTGATTTTGTTTCTCGATATTGGGTTGGAAAAATCGCAGCAGATGTTTGCTGATTTGAACGGTTTTCAAGTTCCTTTGGAGGCGTCACTCAGTCTACTTTACAACCACCGGGACGATCGCGCTTTTGTGGTCAAGGCTGTTGTTAAGCAGGTTGAGGTTTTCCGGTGTTTGACTGAGATGGAGAGGGGGAGTTTGAACGGGCGATCGCACAAATTGTTTACGCTGAGTGCGATCGATCGTGCTATCATGGCTTTGCTGTCTAATATTCACGGCAGCGAACAGGCAAAACCCTCTGGTTCTCGCACCAAAAAAGAACAGAAAGAGGAAGAACTTGCTCAAAAAATACAACTGGCGGTTAGTTATTGGAATGCGGTTAGCAGTTTTATTCCAGATTGGCAATTAGTTCTGCACAAGCAAGTTGCGGCGGGGGAAATGCGCCGGGATTGCGTACACTGTCACAGTGTTGTGCTTGAGTGTTTGGGGGAAGTTGGGGCCGCTTTGCTGTCGGTTTTTCCTGAGAGTTTGGAGGAACGTTTGAGCCTTTTGCAGCAGGTTGATTGGTCGATTTCTAATCCTGATTGGGAGGGTGGGATTTTGTTGAAAGGGGGGATTTCGCGATCGAGGGCGAGTGTTAGTTGGATGACTAATTATTTGAAAAATCGGTTGGGTTTGGAAACCGCAGATGCGGCACAGGCGGGACGCCCGGGCCACAATGGATAAAGCTTTTGAAAAATCGTGTAAAATTTAAGACTGGATTATATTTAATCATAGCAGGAGGGAGCAGTGAGTACGGGGCAGGAGTCAGAATATAAAAATTTAGCTTATTATCGCAATTGTTTTGCAAATCTTAATGTCAACCGTACACAACAACGCGGAGATGCTCTAAATCAGCCCATACTGCTATTGTCTGTCACTGATTTAATTGCACAAGGTTTCATCAAGGAGAACCACATTACCATTTCCGAGGAATTAATTAACACCTTCAACAAAAATTGGTCGGCGCTGACTTCTAATCCTTTAAAGGGTGATTCTTTTCCTCTTCCGTTTTATCACTTAAAAAACAAAGAACCTAGATTTTGGTATCTTAAATTTAGCGAACAATATGAAGGAGGGCGACCTCAAACAATCAATACCTTAAAAAAAGCTGTTGACAGTGCAATAATTGACGATGAACTATTTAGTCTTTTGCAAGATAGGAATGCCAGAAAAGAATTAATAGATGTACTGATCTCGGTCTGGTTTTCATCTACCAATAAACAAATTGAAGATATTTTAAAGATTAACCAGTCTTTTCAAGATTCAACATTGGCTGAATTAGATACTATTGAATCGGGTAATACAGATAGACAACCAAAGGTGTATTTAAAAAAATCTGTGGTTAGAGAGGCTGTTTTTCGTAAATCTATCGTGCATTTGTATGATTACCGATGTGCTTTTTGTCGATTAAAAGTTACTCGTTCACTTAGTCAAAGTATTGTAGATGGCGCACATATCCAGCCCTTCTCAGAGTTTTATGATAATAGAGTAAATAATGGGCTCTCACTCTGTAAAAATCATCATTGGGCATTCGATCGAGGATGGTTTGCTGTTGACGATCGTTATCAGATTATAGTTGCTAGTGATTTACAAGAGGACTCACCACACCCTAGATTAATGAAAGAGTTTCACGGCGAACTTATTCTTTTGCCGAGTTCCGAGCAATATTATCCGAGAAAAGATGCGCTTCAGTGGCATCGCAAAAATGTGTTTACTTTAAAATCAAAACGGAGTTCTAGAAAATGAATGATCTACAACAAATGTCACTATTTCCGCCCCGCAATATTGGCGATTTAATGGCAGACATAGAAATTTTAAAAAAGGAAATTCAAGAACTTTATTGTCAAGATGAACTCCCACTTGTAATCGGTTGGAGTGGTGGCAAAGATAGTTCGGCAGTCTTACAGCTTGTCTGGTATGCGATTGCAGAGTTACCAATTGAGAAACGCCACAAAACAATTCATGTTTTAACAAATGATACACTGGTAGAAAACCCTATAGTAGCTGCTGGAGTACATAATTCTCTAAAACGGATGAAAGTTGCAGCCCAAGAACAGGGAATGCCAATAGAAACTCATTTAACTTATCCAGCCGTTCAAGATACCTTTTGGGCGTGCTTAATAGGTAAAGGATACCCAGCACCTAGAAACCGATTTAGATGGTGTACGGAACGATTAAAAATACAACCAACCGGTTCTTTTATTCGTGAAATAATTAGAACTAGCGGCGAGGTAATTCTTGTTCTAGGTACTCGCAAGGCTGAAAGTGCTAAACGCGCCGCAAATATGGCTAAACATAGGGAGTGGCGGGTAAGCGAACGCCTTAATGCTAATCCCACTCGCCCTAACTCTTATATTTACCTTCCCATTGAAGACTGGCGAACAGATGAAGTGTGGCTTTACTTGATGCAGTGGGATAATCCGTGGGGAAATAACAACAAAGATTTGCTAACTATGTATCGAGGTGCGACAGCAGATAATGAATGTCCTCTAGTGGTTGATACTTCCACCCCTAGTTGTGGAAATTCTCGCTTTGGCTGCTGGGTTTGCACAATGGTAAGCCAAGATAAATCTATGGAGGCAATGATTCAAAACGATGAGGAAAAAGAATGGATGCAGCCTCTACTCGATATTCGCAACGAATTAGACATTCCAGACGATCACCCAAAAAGAGACTTCCGCCGCATCTACGGTAGAGTAGAACTGTTTGAACGCAACATGGGCGACGACACAACCTCCGTCGAACCCATCCCAGGGCCCTACACCAAATTCTGGCGAGAACACTGGCTGAGACGAGTCCTGGAAGCACAAACCCACGTCCGCAAAACCGCCCCCCTAGAAATGCGCGATATCACCTTAATTACTCCTGAAGAACTTAGCGAAATCCGCCGCATTTGGCTGGAAGAAAAGCACGAATTCGACGACTCTTTACCCCGGATTTACGAAGAAGTTACGGGCGAACCTTTTGAAGATTCCCGTCCCGCCGCTGAAAGAAAACTCCTCGGTAGCGATGAATGGACTGCGATCGAAGAGATTTGCAGCGAGGATAAAATGCACCTCGAATTGATGGCAAAACTCCTGGATACAGAACGCCAATACTACACGAAACCCCGCCGTACAGGCATTTACGCCGATTTGGACAAATGCTTTGAAACCAGTTCGCGATCGAAGGAAGAAGCGATTGGCAACGCCCACTATCAACGCAATTTAAAAAAAGCGGTGGAAGATATTAAAGCAAATCCGACCGAAAACATTCAGCAATTCAAAGATGCGATCGCCCAAACCAACAGTTCCGCCAAAAACGATACCGTTGATATTGCCAAACTTAAAGAAGAACTCGAAAGCAACAGCAATGAAAGCAGACAGCTATCTTGGGCCGACATCAAATTTTCTACTCCTGATGTAGGAGATAAAAATAGCAAAGATTAAATCTGTTCAATCAAAATTTCCCCTGCGTAAGGTGCGTCAGCTATCATTATTTTCGACATAATGGATAGCCCAATCGCTGACGTACCTACCAAACAAATCAGCAACCACCGACAACATCTATAATGCAATTCCTCGAACTCGTCCTCCAAAACTTCGGCCCCTATGCAGGCACCCAAACCATCAATCTCCGCCCCGAAAAAGACGGGAATCCCTGCCCAGTTATTTTATTTGGCGGCATGAATGGCGGCGGCAAAACCACCCTCATGGACGCCATTCGCCTCGCCCTCTACGGTGGCCGCGCCCAATGTTCCACCAGAGGCAATTTAAGCTATAGCGACTTTCTCAATCAATGCGTCAACCGCCACACTCCCCCATCAGAAGATACCCGCGTCGAACTAACATTTGAACAAGTCCAAGACGACAAATTAGCTCAATTCAAAATAGTTAGATACTGGAAAAAATTAGACATCAAAGACACCTTGAGCATTCTCATATACAGCGAGATTGTCAGCGATTGGTGGTCGGACAAAGCAATTACTAACACCTGGGACGAATACATCGAAACCCTTTTGCCCGTCGGAATATCCAACCTATTTTTGTTTGACGGCGAACAAGTAAAAGAACTCGCCGAACTCGAAACACCGCCAGAGTTTGTCGTCGGGGCGATTAAATCTCTTTTAGGTTTAGAATTAGCCGAACGCCTCGCCGTCGATTTAGAAATATTAGCCGGCCGCAAGCGGAAAGAAATTGCTGGCAAAAAAGACTTGGCAGCTTTAGAGAAAATCGAACAAACTTTTAAAAAAATTAGTGATGAAATAGACTCAGCTAAGCAAGAACAAGCCAGCTTTAAAAACGAGTTAGATAAAGCTCAAAAAAATCAGCAACAAGCATCAGAAAAGTTTATTTATGAAGGCGGGAAAATTGCCGCCGATCGCAGTCAGCTAGACAGCAAGCTAAACGACTACAGAAATCAGGCAGAAAAAAGCCGTCAAGCCATGATGGAATTGGCGTCAAATACGCTACCACTAGCCTTAATTTCGCCCTTGCTAAGTGAAGCAAAAATTCAAGCAGAAACAGAAGCCAGCCAGCAGCAAGCAAAGATTGCCCAAAATGTTATCAAACAAAGAAGCGATCGCCTCCTCAACTACATCGCGGAAATCGCCTTAAATCCCCAACAGCTAGATAAAATTCAAGACTTCATCCGCCAAGAAAACCAAGAACTCGAACAGCAAGCAGGAACAGACGTTCCGCCCTGGATGAACGCCGAAAACAACAGCATCCAGCAACTAGAAAACCTCCTTAGCTACCAAATCAAAGCCCAGCAACTTCTAGCCCGCGACCAAATAGAAGAAATCAAAAGCATCGAAGCAGAAATCGACTTTACAGACAGACAACTCGCAGCCGCCGCTTCCCCCGAAGCCTACGAAAAACTAGAAGAAGAAGTCAGGAAAGCCCAAAAAGCAGTCGCTATCGCAGCCGCCGCCTTAGAATCAGTCAACCGCCGCGTCGATGAATTAGAGAGAGAATTAGCCAAAAACCAAAAAGAACTAGAAAACTACAGCAGCGAATACATCACCATCAGAAACAGCCAACACGTCATCGCTTCGATCGCCAAAGCCCAAGCTACCCTGAAACTCTTTAAAGAAAAACTCACCCTCAAAAAACTCAACAAACTCGAAATAGAAATTACCGACTGTTTCCGCTACCTGTTGCACAAAACCGACCTCGTGCACAGAGTTGCGATCCACACTCAAACATTTAGCCTCTCCATTTACGATCCAGAAGGCAAACCAGTACCCAAACACCGACTTTCAGCCGGGGAAAAACAATTGCTGGCGATCGCCTTTTTGTGGGGATTGGCTAGAGTATCGGGGAGACAATTGCCAGTGGCGATCGACACTCCCTTGGGCCGCCTCGACTCTTCCCACAGAAACAACCTAGTCGAACGCTATTTCCCCTCAGCCAGCCACCAAGTTATCCTGCTTTCTACCGACACGGAAATTAGAAAAGTAGAATACGAAAAACTCCAAGAATTAGAGGCGATCGCCCACAGCTACCTCCTCAAATACGACTCCGCCAAACACCAAACCACCGTCGAAAAAGGTTACTTCTGGGAATAAAAATTCGCCCTAAAAAATAGCCGCAACCCCTTGACTTTGCCCTGGGGTTGCGGTAGTATATATAGCATAATGGGATGGTTGCGAAAATTTTATTTTTACGACCATCCCATTATTAAGGATAAATCCTACTACAATCAAAATACCAAAAAAAACCGATTTAATTAAGTCGCGCCGTGTAAAAAAATGTTAATTATTTCTCGTTATCTAGAGGCTTTGCTTCCCCAATATTAACACTTTTTACAATATACCAAACCATCTTAAACTCATGGAACCACCACTCGATCGCATCCGCCTATCGCAAACAGGCAAAGACCAACTATCAAAACTGAAACGATCGACAAAAATCGATCAGTGGAATATTTTATGCAGGTGGGGATTTTGCCGATCGCTCGCCGAACCCAGCATCCCATCCCCAGTACCAATTCCCAGCGACAGCAACGTCGAATTAAGCTGGGATGTCTTCGGCGGCGACATGGCCGATATCCTGATAATGGCCCTCAAACAGCGGTGTCACCAAGACAATTTAGGCACAGAAAAAGAAACTCTAGCCAAACAATTTCGCCTGCACTTGCACCGAGGGATTGGTTATTTGGCCGGCGATCCGAATATTAAGAAAATCGAAGACTTGGTGGCGATCGCTCTTTCGCCTGAAAAATTAAGAAATTAAACAAACCGCGAAGACGCAAAGGACGCGAAGGAAGGAATGAAAAGAAGGGATGGTTTCACAATTTACTTCAGTAAAAGCGGGAAAAAATGACCTACTGGCCCTTGGCCTTCCCCAATATCCAAAGCATATTTGAGAGCAGTAGTAACATAATCCTTAGCCAATGTCACGGCTGTAAACAAATCTTTCCCCAAAGCCAAATTAGCCGCGATCGCAGCACTCAAAGTACAACCAGTCCCGTGAGTATTCCCAGTATCAACATTTTCAGTCTTCAACACATCCAACCGCGTACCATCAAACCAAACATCAATTCCCCGCAAATCTCCCGCCATCCCGCCGCCTTTCACCAAAACAGCTTTGGCACCCAAACGGTAAATCTGCTGCGCCGCCGATCGCATATCGTCAACAGAATCAACCTCCAAACCGCTCAAAATAGTCGCCTCAAACCGATTCGGAGTCACGACAGCAGCCATTGGAATCAAAACATCCTGCAAAAATGCGATCGCCCCCTCGTCAATCAATCGAGCGCCCGATCGTGAAACCATCACCGGATCGACAACCAAATTCCCTATTCCCAAAGCTTCCACCTGTGAAGCCACCGCCACCATAATTTCCCGATTCAGCAGCATCCCAGTCTTCACAGCATCCACCCCAATATCCCCAACCACCGCCTCAATTTGAGCCGCCACAGCCTCCGCAGACAAAGCATCCACCCGCATCACCCCCAAAGTATTTTGAGCCGTCACGCAAGTCAAAGCACTCGTACCGTGCACGCAGTGAAACGCAAAAGTCCGCAAATCCGCCTGAATTCCCGCCCCGCCGCCACTATCCGAACCCGCCACAGTCAAAGCCACAGGAATCTTCGATTTAATCATCTTTTGTCAACCGCAGATAAACACAGACACATCCCAATAATATCTGGGTTCATCGTGGCACGGGCGTCCCGCCTGTGCTTCCGAAGGGGTTAAAATTCCCAAACAAAATTAGCTATGATTAAACCAAATGTAAAGAATTATTGCAAACAACTGTGAAACTCACCCGAATCGACCTCAACTCTTGGATCTTCCACATCGCAGGCCAAACCATCCTCGTCGATCCCTGGCTGGTCGATCCCCTCGTATTTTACGCTCAACCTTGGCTGTTCACCGCCTACCACAACACCCCCGTCGCCTTCACTCCCAGCAGCTTACCGCCGATCGACCTCATCCTGATTTCCCAAGGATTAGACGACCACTGCCACAGACCAACACTCGAACAGCTCGATCGCACAATTCCGGCGATCGCCTCACCCACCGCCGCCAAAGTCCTCAGAAGTTTAGGCTACACCAGTATCACATCTTTAGCAAATTGGCAAGAATTTAATTATCAAGAAAAGTTACAAATAACCGCCGTACCCGGAGCCGAAGTCCAGCCCGGACAAGAAGAAAACGGCTACTTGCTCAAAGACTTAAACAGCGGCGAGACACTTTACTACGAACCGCACTTACCGCCATTAGACAAAGTAAAACAGAAAATAGACACAGTAGACGTAGCCATCGCCCCAGTCATCGGTCAAATCTTCCCATTCCTCGGACAAGTCATTATCGGCCCTTCGGAAGCCCTGAAGCTTGCCCAAACCGTAAAGCCTAGGTTTTTCGTGCCGACAGCGGCGGGAGACATCCGAGCCACAGGCATTTTACCAATGTTAGTGCGATCGGTCGGCAGCATCCCCGAATTTCGCGATTTACTAGCAAAATCGGGACTCTCCACCCAACTCCTCGAACCCGAACCAGGGCAAACCCTAGAAATTTTAGATTTTAGATTTTAGATTTTCCATTGGAGATGTTCGATTTGAGATTTTCGCTTTTCTAGATTGGAGATGTTCGATTTTTTAGATTGGAGATTGGAGATTGGAGATTCAATCCAAAATCCAAAATCCAAAATCTAAAATCTAAAATCTAAAATCATCTCGGCGGGCGACGGTTGCGCAAAAACTCAGGAATATCCAATCCCAAATCCTGCGGCGGTTTCGTTTTCGGATCGGGCGTCTGTTGAGCAGGAGTCGCCGGTACAGTTGCAGCTCGCCAAGGAGCATTAACATTTTGCGTCCGCCCCGGAGTCGGAGGCGCCGGAACTTCCCCCGAAAAACCAGTAGCGATCACAGTAATCTTAATTTCGCCCTGAAGCCGCTCGTCAATCACCGCTCCAAAAATAATATTGGCATTCGGATCGACAACCTCGTAAATAGTCTCAGCCGCCGCATTCACCTCGTGCAGCGTCATGTCAGTACCGCCAGTGATGTTAAACACCACACCTCTAGCGCCCTCAATAGACGAAGCTTCCAGCAGAGGCGAAGAAATAGCCTGCATCGCAGCCTCCCTAGCCCGCGACTTGCCAGAACCCACGCCGATGCCCATCAAAGCCGAACCCGCATCCGCCATTACTGCCCGCACGTCAGCAAAGTCAACATTCACCAAACCGGGAATAGTAATAATGTCAGAAATACCCTGAACCCCTTGGCGCAGGATATCGTCAGCAACTCGGAAAGCTTCTTGCACCGGCATTTGTTCCGAAATCACAGACAGCAGCTTGTCGTTAGGAATCACGATCAGCGTATCCACCCGGGTTTGCAAAGCCGCAATCCCTTCCTCAGCTTGGCTGGTGCGCCGCCGTCCCTCAAACGTAAAAGGCCGCGTCACTATGCCCACAGTCAAAGCGCCCATTTCCTTAGCCACCTCAGCCACGATCGGAGCCGCGCCCGTGCCCGTACCGCCGCCCATGCCGGCGGTGATAAATACCAAATCCGCATGATTCAGAGCATTAGCAACCTCGTCGCGGGATTCCTCAGCAGCCTTTTGGCCGATCGCCGGATTGCCCCCGGCGCCCAAACCGCGCGTCAACTTCTGTCCGACTTGCAAGCGTTTCGGAGCATTTGAGAGAACCAGAGCTTGGGAATCTGTATTCACGCACCAAAACTCGACACCAGAAACCTCGCTAGCAATCATCCGGTTAACGGCGTTGCCCCCACCACCGCCGACGCCAATTACTTTGATTTTGGCGGCACTGCTGGGCATTATGTCTTTGGGATTGACCATAGGATCGATATCAATACTATCTACATTTACATAACCAGACTTGCGTCTAAAGGGATTGGCGGAATCTGCAGCCACCGGAAAATTTTTTACTTCTTCCGAAGGGGGACTGTCTTGATCAGACCCCTGTCTATTATTAAGCTTCATTAGAGTCGGGGATAGTAGATTACAGCTTGTTAACTAAACGCCAATTCACAATCAACTATAGGCTAAGTTGCGCGAAAAACTAACACTGGTAGATGCTTAATGTTAGCCAATCTCGGATTTGGTCGGCCTCGCTAGCCCGTACCTCCCTCATACCCCATCAACGCGCTTGTGCAGGAGGCACTTGTAAGCAAGGCAGAAGGAAAAAAAAGGGCTAGTATCCCTTCCCCAATCGGTATGGAAAGAAAAATCTGATTGTTTTTTCCAGACGCGGAGGGGTATCAAAAAACTCTCCTTATTTCAAGCCCTGCGTATTGATCTTGATGGCGAAAAATTCTGCAGTCCGATCGATCCCTTCTACCTTCTGTTGACAGAGGATCAATTCTGGGCGCGAGTGGGTGCGGGAGTGGAACTCTCCAAACTGGGGGGGAGTTCTGGTAAATGGACGATCGGCGAAGCAGGATTTTTCAAGTCAATGTAGGCTATTTTGCTTGAATCTAGCTGTTTTGGCAATTGTCGCATTCGGTCTAAAACCTTAAGTTGCTCTGCTGTCCTGGAACTGTACGGCCCTAAGTGTACGGTACCGATCTCTGTTTTCAAGATCAAGTTGTTCGGGTCTTGCCAATTAATCTCAAACACTTTCACCGTCAAGCCGCTGAGTCCTTGGTAAAACTGCGGCCAAGAGGCGCGATACTGTTCCAAAGGCCCGATGACTTTTAAAGTTGGCAAAGAACGCTGAGGCTGCGTTCCCTGAACGCTGCCGGGCCCGATCGAACTATTCTGCGAGCGCACAGCAGTATAGCTCTCCGACGGCATCCAACCTCCGCGAGCGTCCAGCCACCCCACTTTTTCCTTGTCGCTGTTCGATCTCAACACCGCAGTAGGCTGAGCTACCGCCACCGGCAGCCGTTCTGCCACTTCTACAGTCAAACTCGGCGGAAACAAGTTACGAGTCACCTTCGCTTTGGCGATCGGCCCCGTTGACTCCAGCTTTTGGGCAAGCGCCTGCGGTTGAATCCCCCACAGCGACTGCGGGTAAGACAGCGGCACCAAAGACCGCACCGCCTTGTCCGACAGCCACTGATTGCCCTCCACATTCACTTGTTCCGATCGGGCAATCAACCAAGCCGGCTGCGCAATCCACCAGAGCAAACCCCCTGCCATTGAGCTCGCTGCCAACATTTGCCACACCACAGCCACCACTCGACCGCGACGAAGCCGCCGCAACTCTTGGCGCCTGCGCCCTAACTCTGTTTGAGAAACCGCTCCAAAACTAGCCATCTACCTCTTGACAATTTAATAATTAAGGATTAGCACAAATTCAAAACTTTTTAAGCTCTCTCCTGCAGCCCCGTTCTCCCCTACCATTTAACCAGATCCCCGCAAATTTACCCTGACTCCTGCCAAGATCAGTAATATCACTGATCTCCCTATGTAATTAAAAGTTATTAATTAATAATTAACAATTCCAGCGCCGGGAAAGCCGCTTAGCAAACAAAGGTTCTTTGGGTATTTAGGGCCTTACCCCACAGGGCAAAAGGTTACAAATCCAACTAAACTCAAGCAAAGAAAGTTTAGACTTTCGATTAGCTTGTTTAACTTTTATTCGGCTTCAATTGTGATCCCACTCGAATTAGACAGATTCTATAAAGCCTGCAACCCGAGCAAAACCCTTGTTGCGGGAGACCCAGGAGATTATCAATACTACATAGATTTTGGTTCCGTGCGCGGCGGCAAAATCATTGAATCTTTACAGCGAACCATTACCCGCATCTCCCCCAACGAGCCAACCTGTCAGTTATTTACAGGACATATCGGGTGTGGCAAATCTACGGAATTGTTTCGACTGAAAGCTGAGCTAGAGCAAGAGGGTTTTTGCGTCGTCTACTTCGAGTCTTCCCAAGACTTAGACATGGGTGATGTAGATATCAGCGATATTTTGCTGAGCATTGCGCGCCAAGTTAGCGAAACTATGGAATTAGCTAAAATCAAACTCAGACCGAGCTATTTTACAAATCTGTTTGCAGAAGTGGCAGAATTTTTGCAGACTCCCATAGATTTGTCAGCGGAAGCCGAGTTATCTGTAGGCATTGCTAGAGTTACTGCTAAAACTAAAGACTCTCCCAAACTCCGATCGCAACTCAGGCAATATCTCGAACCCCGCACCAACAGCATCTTGCAGTCCATCAACGAAGAACTCCTCAACAGAGCTAACGCCGAACTCAAACACCAAGGGAAAAAAGGACTCGCAGTCATCGTTGACAACCTTGACCGCCTCGACGCCTCCCTCAAACCCAGCGGGCGCACCCAACCAGAATACCTGTTTTTAGACCGCGGCGAACAGTTAAAAAAACTCAATTGCCATGTCGTCTACACGATTCCCCTGACTTTGATTTTTTCCAACGACTTCGGCCGCCTCGCCAGTCGATTTGGAGTCAAGCCCAAGGTGATGCCGATGGTACCAGTGCAAATGCGATCGGGCGACGACCACAAGGAAGGAATGGCACTGCTGCGGCAGCTAGTATTAGCTAGAGCTTTCCCCGCAGTTGCTCCCCATCAACGCATCGATTTGATTTCCCAAGTCTTTGACTCTCCCGAAACTTTAGACCGGCTTTGCCGGATTAGCGGCGGTCACGTTCGCAATCTACTGATGCTTTTGTATAGCTGTTTGCAGCACGAAGACCCTCCCTTCTCTCGCGAATGTCTCGAAAGCGTCATTCAAGAATATCGCGATGACCTTTTGGGAGCCATCAATGACATGGAATGGGAATTGCTGTTTCAAGTCGTCAACCGACAAAGTGTAAATGGCGAAGAAGAGTCTCAAATCTTGTTGCGAAGTATGTTTGTCTTTGAATACCGCGATCAAGAAGGTCGCTGGTTTGGCATCAATCCAGCCCTAGCAGAAACCAGAAAATATAAGGAGTTGCTACAGCGTATTGAGCCAAAATAGTTGGGATTTTTGAGCTTGCTTCGCGACTCTAAGAACCCTTAGCCACGAGTGACTTAGAAACTCTTTAACTTAACATTCACCGCTCAAAACTCCGAACTCCTAAAATCCAATAGAGAAATCAGCCAGCGGTTTTTGCCGCTGGCTGATTTGTGTTCTATGCTAGCTATATGCCACGAATTTTATTGTCGCGTAAAACTTTGCTACCACCAAGGACTTGCCCCAGTCTCAACTCTCATATCTGCAATGCCAGACCCCCTATTTCTATTTTTACCTGTTGAGCTTATTTCAACTAATCCCATCCCGGACGACATTTTTCTGCGGTTGTACTAAATGCCTGCTACAGATAGCTCGGAGCTGTTTACTAATAGCTAGTCGTCGGTATTATCATAACTTGAGCCGTTAGCTATTTATAGCCTGCAGTCATTTATCTGTAGCTGAGTAAAAAATTTCCTAGACGGGATTAAATTTTTATTGGGAAGTCTCGCATTCTCTGAG
This sequence comes from Microcoleus sp. Pol7_A1, assembly GCF_036701085.1. Lineage (NCBI taxonomy): Bacteria > Bacillati > Cyanobacteriota > Cyanophyceae > Oscillatoriales > Microcoleaceae > Microcoleus > Microcoleus sp. Pol7_A1. The sequence goes on along the minus strand of NZ_JAUBQD010000033.1, from coordinate 24,521 downwards.
ATTGAGAGGTATGATATCTTTACATTGGCTCTAATAACTATGTAAGTATTGATAGGACAAGTACGGAAAACTACGTATTTATACAGAGATAAAGCGTCAGACAGAGACGGCTATGTCTAAGTAGATACGCTTTCAGTCACGATTGGCGAGCGTTACGGTAATAGATTTATGCAAAAGAGGTGCACGCATGACCGATCTAATTAAGGTACAAGAAACAGCCAACTACAACGAGCGCTCGCTCAAAACTCTGGTAAGATCCATCACAATGTCTCAACACCAATTCTCGCTAATTTTGGTGCGCTGCAACTACGAGCAGTTGCGGCAGCAAATAGCGCAGCGGCTGCGAGAAGTGTCCCCAGTTCCCATTCAAGATTTCGTCCTGCCAGCTTCAGTTAAAACTCTCTACACTAGCCTGCTGGCAAGCACTTTTCAGGAGGGGTTTTCCCCTGTCAGTTCCGCCTCGGCTTTGATGGTATTCGGTTTAGAAACAGTAGTAGCGATCGACGAACTGATGGCCTCTACCAATCAAGTGCGAGACGAATTCCGCAAAAATTTTTCCTGCCCGGTAATTTTGTGGGTAACAGATGACATCGTGACCAAAATGATTCGTCTGGCCCCGGATTTCAAAAGTTGGGCCGCCGCCACAATTAAATTTGAAATGGCCGTTGACGAATTAATTAATTTCCTTGCTAGACGGGCCGATACTATATTTAAGGTAGGCGAACTCAATCAAGAAATCGGAAGCAGCAACGTCGGCGCCCTGGCTAGTTTTGGAACCTGGGAAACGCAGTGCGAAAAACGCGCCCAAGAGCGCGAAATTAGCTCCGGAGAAAGCTTTCTCACTTTTCACTCTCAACCCCAAAACGCACGACAATCAGATCTCCGCTCGTATTCGCCCTTGAGTCCGGGCAATACCCTCGATTTGGCGATCGGCTCTTTGCCGCGCCGAGAACTAGAATTAGCTTTAAGAGATTTACAAAATCGCGGTGAAGAATTAGAACCCGCCCTCAAAGCCAGCCTGCAATTCGTTCTCGGTCGAGATTACTATGTCAGCGACCAAACCGAAACAGCCTTAATTCACTACCAAGAAAGTTTAGCCTTTTGGCAGCAGCAAACCGGCAACTGGGAACTCGCAAACTCGGAAGATTCCGAAAACCCAGAAACCTTCTCTTCCTTGTCGAATCCTGTCCCCAACATTTTATATTTAGAGAGAGAAGGCATAGTGCTGTTTCACATAGCCCTGTGTCATCGGTTGCAAGCAGCCAGAAATCCGGTAGCCAACCGCCAGCACTGGGAACAAGCTTGGATTAGCCTCGAACAATCTAGAAACGCTTTCTCCCTTGCCTCACGTCCCGAATTGGTAGCTGAGGTGACAGCACACCTCGGAGAAGTGCTGCAGCGCTTGAAAGCTTGGGGAGAGTTGCAAGCATTAGCTGAAAATTCTTTGCAGTTGCACTTCACTTACGGTACTCCCAGCCAACTAGCTCAAGATTACGGCTTTTTGGCTGAAGTTGCCCTGCAACAGTCGAGGTGGAGTCAAGCCCGCCAGCTAGCCGAGTTGGCTTTGGCAATTTTGGATCAAACGCCTAACGATTTGAGATTGCTGATTGAAGATTTGAGATTGGGGTTTGAGGGAAATTATCCAGAAATTGTGGGCACTAACGAGTCAAGTAACGATCCAAAATCTAAAATCCAACATCCCAAATCTGACAGAAGTTCGTATCTTTTACTGCTAGCCCGAAGTTTGCGGCAGCTAGACCAGTGGGAAGCGGCGGTTCATTCATTGGAGTTGGCTCAAGCTCAAAGCGAGCCGAAGTACGACCCCCGACTTTACATCGATATTTTGACGGAACTGCAAGCGGTTTATTTCGAGCAGGGAGAGTATCTCAAAGCGTTTCGGATTAAAAAAACCCAGCGGTCGATCGAATATCAATACGGATTTAGAGCTTTTATCGGAGCCAGCCAATTGCAGCAGCAGCGACAAGCCGTCAATCCTTCGGGTCCATCAGCTCAAAATCAAGCCGCAATCGCAGCGGAAATGACAGCTTACTCCCGCCAAACAGATATCAATAGCTTGCTAGAAAGAATTAGCAGGGACGACCATAAATTAACTATTATTCACGGGCCCAGCGGAGTCGGGAAAAGTTCTCTAGTCAATGCCGGCTTAGTACCAGCTTTGAAAAATATTACTCCGGGCGCGCGCGATACATTGCCCGTAGTAGTCAAAGTTTACACTGATTGGCTGGTGGAGTTAGAAAATGCTTTGAACAGCGCACTGTACGACAAACAAGCCGAAGAGGAAAGTAAATTAATCTCCAAAGGACTACAGAAAATCCATAAAAGAAGTTGCTCGGTTATTCCTGCTCGCAGCTCGGAAGTCTCTTCTTTTATTATAGAACAGTTGCGCGAAAATGCCACAAATAATTTGTTGACTGTGCTGATTTTCGATCAGTTTGAAGAGTTTTTCTTTGTTTCGACTTCAGTGGCACAAAGACAACTTTTTTATAATTTTTTGCGCTTGTTTTTGAATTTGCCTTATGTCAAAATAATTCTGTGCTTGCGCGAAGATTATTTGCACTACTTACTAGATTGCGATCGCTTCCCAAATCTTGACGCTATTAACAATAATATTCTCGACAAAAGCATCCGCTACCAACTGCGGAGTTTTTCTATCAAAGACGCGCGGGCTGTCATCGGACACTTAACAGAACGGGCGGAATTTTATTTAGAGCCGGCACTGATCGATGCCTTCGTAGAAGATTTAGCAGACGAATTGCAAGAAGTGCGACCGATCGAATTGCAGGTAGTGGGAGCGCAACTTCAAGAAGAAGGTATTACCAGTTTAGCACAATACCAGCAATTGGGGGACAATCCCAAAGCGGAATTAGTGAAGCGATCGCTCGAAAGAGTCATCTCTGACTGCGGGCCCGTTAACGAAGACGCAGCTTGGAAAATCTTGTTTTCCCTGACAGATGAAAGAGGCGTTCGGCTGATAAAAACCAAACACGAACTCTCGTTAGTTACAGGTCAGCAGCCAGCCGATGCCCGCGAAACCGAATTATCGGCGATCGGCAGAAACCGAATTTCCCTACAGCGACAGTTCGCAAAAGACCCAGAAATCCGACAAAAGAAAACCGACAACCTCGACTTAATTTTAGACATTTTAGTCGGTCACGGTTTGCTATTTCTGCTGCGGGAAGCCCCAGAAGACCGCTATCAATTGGTACACGACTATTTAGTGCGACCGATCCGCCAAAGATTCGGCTTAGAAGCCAGACTGCACAAAGCGGAAGCGGACAAAAACATGAGTCAAGCACAGCTCTACCGAGCCAATACTTTTCTCAAACAACTGCTGGGATTAGCAGTGATCGGCGTCATGCTGCTGACGAGTTCCACGATCGCCGCCGTCAACTTTTGGTGGCGGGCCGTGGGTCAAAAACAGCTAGCTGTCGCTCAAACTCAACGAGCCGAAATTAGTACCCTCACAGCAGCTTCTGAAGCACTTTATTTCTCAAACAACAAATTTGACGCCATGATGGAAAGTTTGAGAGCTGGTAAAAAGTGGAGACACATCGAACACTCCCAAGAAATGTATACTCTCAAAGACACCGAAATTCTAATTTCTGCTGCCCTCCAGCAGGCTGTTTATGGAGTCAAAGAACGCAACCGCTTGGAGGGACACGGCGATGTAGTTTGGGGTCTTAGTTTCAGTCCAGACGGCGAAACAATAGCTTCTTCCAGTGTAGATAAAACCGTCAAACTTTGGCGGCGCGACGGCAGTTTGCTGGCAACTTTTAAAGGTCACACTAACAGCGTTTCCTCTGTCGCGTTCAGTCCCGACAACAAAACAATAGCCTCGGCAAGTTTAGATAAAACTGTCAAAATTTGGCAAACAGACGGCAGTTTGCTAGCAACTTTCAAAGGGCATACTAATAGCGTTACCAGCGTTGCTTTTAGCCCTGACGGTCAAACGATCGCCAGTGCATCTACAGACAAAACAATCAAACTTTGGAAAACCGACGGCACGCTGCTGCGAACGATCGAACAATTTGCTCCGGTAAATTGGCTCAGCTTCAGCCGCGACGGCAAAATAATCGCTGTGGCGAGCGATGACGGTAGTGTGAAACTGTGGAGTTCTGACGGCAGGTTGATCGCTAATTTGTGGCACAGCGACAACAGACAACCCTCGAAAATTTACACCGTCAGTTTCTCCCCCGACGGTGAAACGATCGCCAGTGCGGGTGAAGACAAAACGGTGAAAATCTGGAGCATCGCTGCACTAAAACACCCAGCAACAGAAAATTCAACACAAGCAAATAAGGGCGAACTGCTAACAACTTTGCGGGGACACAGCAAATGGGTATTTGGTGTCAGTTTCTCCCCCGACGGTCAAACACTTGCTTCTGGAAGTGCAGACGGGACTGTCAAACTCTGGAGTCTTGCTGGTGTTGGCGACAAACGCCCAACCGATGCTAGCAACATTAAACCGGAGAGTCGCTTGCTGAGAACTTTTGAGGGACACGCCGATCGGGTTACTCAGGTGACTTTTAGCCCGGAAGGCAAAACCCTGGCTTCGGCAAGTTTTGACAAAACTGTCAGGCTGTGGCGGCTCGATGACGTGCCGCTCAAAACCCTCGACGGACACCAAAACCGGGTGCAAAGCGTTACTTTCAGCCCCGACGGTCAAAGGCTGGCTTCTGCTTCTACGGACAAAACTATCAAACTCTGGAGCCGCACGGGAGTTTTGCTGGAAACATTGGAAGGACACACTCAGAGAGTGGCCAGCGTCAGTTTCAGCCCCGACGGCCAGTTACTTGCTTCTGGGAGTTACGACAAAACGGTGAAAGTCTGGAGTTTGAAAGAAGATGGCATGAGTAATATTCTGCCTTGTCCTTCGGCTCCGCTGTTCCCGTGTTCGCCTTCTGTGCTGTTGACTCTCGACGGCCACGCCGACAGCGTGATGAGCGTGAGCTTTAGCCCCGACAGCGAGATTCTCGCTTCGGCTAGCAAGGACAAGACTGTGAAACTGTGGACGAGAAACGGCAGGTTGATTAAAACTTTGACGGGACACACAGGCTGGGTGACAGGGGTGACTTTCAGTCCCGACGGCTCGATGCTGGCTTCTGCAAGCGATGACGGTACTGTCAAACTCTGGAATCGGGACGGTCGTTTGCTGAGAACTTTTGAAGGAGCTCACAACAGTTTTGTGTTGGGGGTTGCTTTTAGCCCTGACGGCAAAATGCTGGCTTCGGCGGGTTACGACAATTCGGTGAAGTTGTGGAAGGTGGACGGGACTTTGGTGGCGACGCTGCTGAAGGGTTCTAGCGACAGCGTGACTAGCGTTGCTTTTAGCCCGGATGGTTTGTTGGTTGCTTCGGGCAGTTACGATCATAAGGTGAAGCTGTGGAGTCGCAGCGGGACTTTGCTGAAAACTTTGACGGGTCACAAGGATAGCGTGATGAGCGTGAGTTTTAGCCCGGATGGGAAGGTTCTGGCTTCTGCAGGCCGAGATAATCGGGTGATTTTGTGGAATTTGGATCTTGATGATTTGCTGGTGAGGGGCTGCGATTGGGTGGGGGATTATCTGAGAACTAATCCTAATGTGAGCGATCGCGATCGGCGTCTCTGTGAGGGGGTGGGGGCAAAACCAAATCGATTTTAGATTTTAGATTTTAGATTTTCGATTGGGGGATTCAGTGGATTTTCGATTTTAGATTTTAGATTTTCGATTGGGGGATTAAGTGGATTTTCGATTTTCGATGTTACTCACCCCCTTGAGGAGCTCGATCGCTAATTTCTCCCCCCTTCCCCCTCTCTCCCCCTCTCCCCCTCTCCCTCTCCCCCTCCCCCTTTCTCAAAAACTCTTTCCCCCTTCCCCTTGCTCTCCCCTTCCTGTAAAGTAAATAATTGTAAAGAAATATGAGTTTTCTCTTATCCTTTGGTTAACACCGCCAGCTAGCATTCACAATTAAGACCCGGATTACAAGTTCCTATGTCACAGCTTTTCCCGCGAAAATTTCTAGCCTTTGCTGCCGCATTTTTTCTGGCTTTGTCGGTGTGGACGATCGCACCTGCGGCCCACGCTTTCAACAATCCCGATTTGTTGCCCTCAACTCAGACGCCGATCATTGATTTAGCTAAAGCCCTCACGGATATTGAAGAAGAGAGTTTGGCAAAAAATTTAAAGGCTTTTGAAGCCGAAACCGGCTGGAAACTGCGAGTGCTGACTCAGTACGATCGCACGCCCGGTTTAGCTGTCAAAAGTTATTGGGGACTAGATAACAAGAGCGTGTTGCTAGTTGCTGACCCCCGAGGGGGAAATTTGCTCAATTTTAATGTGGGCGACTCGCTGTATCCGCTGCTGCCCCGCACTTTTTGGGTGGAACTGCAAACCCGCTACGGTAATCAATTTTTTGTGCGGGACAATGGCGAAGATCGAGCGATTATTGAATCTTTGGAGTCGATCGAAGGCTGTTTGCGTCAGGGCGGGTGCCGCGTGGTTCCGGGTTTGCCGAGGGAACAGTGGGTTCTGACGTTAATTACGTCGGTGGTTGGCGGCGTCATCTGCGGGTTTGCTGCTCAGCCTCGGAAGCCGGGACAGGTGGTGGCTTGGCAGTGGGCGCTGATTTTTTCGCCGCTGTGGGGCATTCTGTTTTTCGCTTTCGGACTTGGACCGGTGGTGACTAGGACTTCTGACTGGTTGCCTGTGGTTCGGAATGTGTCGGGTTTTGCGATCGGAGCTTTGGTGGCATTCCTAACTCCGGTGCTGGGCAAATCTTCTTCGTCGGAAACTTAGTTGTCACTTGTCTGTTGCCAGTCAACTGTTGCCAGTCAACTGTTGCCAGTCAACAGTCAACAGTCATCAGTCAACAGTCAACGAATTGACTAAAAGCTGGTAAGCTGATACCTGACAACTCAGAGGCGACAGCTATCCAACAAATGGAATGGCACGTAAGCGATGCCCAGAGTCTGGGATTAATCGATAACGAAATTGGCGACCACGGTTTTTCAGCGGCGGAGTACGAAATAGTCCGCCGCGTGATTTATGCGACTGCTGATTTTGAGTACAAGTCTTTAATTAGTTTTTCCGATCAGGCTTTGCAAGCCGGGGCGGCCGCTTTGGCTGCTCGGACTACGATCGTGGTAGATGTGCCGATGGTGCAGGTGGGCATTACGCCCTTGATCCAAAATACCTTTGCGAATCCGGTTTACTGTTCGATGGAGGCTTTGACACGCCCACAAAAGGAAAGGACGCGGGCCGCTTGGGGGATTGAAACTTTGGCAAGACGCTATCCTGAGGGGATTTTTGTGGTGGGCCAGTCTCAAACTGCTTTGTCGGCGATCGTAGATTTGATTGAATCTGAGGAAATTCGACCCGCTTTGGTGATTGGAACTCCTTCTGGGTTTGTGGGGGTTGACGTGGCTAAGTCGCGGCTGCACGATTCCATGGTTCCTCACATTCGGATTGAGGGCCGCAAGGGCTCTGCGGTGGTGGCTGTGGCTATTGTTAACGGGCTGGTGGATTTGGCTTGGCAGGCTTACGGCCAAGAGGGGAACAGTTGATGATTTTGTGTGCTGCTGGCGCGGATGGGTGAGTGTAAAAAATCGGGTGGTGAGAAAGTGGCTGAATCTGTCTCTGAGCAAGGCTTTGATTGCCACTTTCAGGCATCGGTAAGTCCCTAATTGAAGAGTGAATGAGCCAACAGCGCGGCTTGAGTTCGATCGCGCAAATTTAACCTACTCAAAATATTCGTTACATAGTTCTTTACCGTGTTTTCCGACAAAAATAAGGTTTGAGCGATTTCTCGGTTGTTCGCGCCTGAAGCTATTAAACGCAACACTTCTAATTCTCTGGGCGTGAGTTGCTCTAATTCTGGCGGAGAAACAACCGTCGGATTGGTTGCAGCAGGAGTCATCAGGGCTTTCTCAAACAATCCCGGGCCGAGTTGCGTGTGTCCTTTATAAACAGCGCGAATAGCTAAGGCAAGTTCGTCGGGTTCGGTATCTTTGAGCAAGTAGCCTTTTGCACCCAGCCGCATTGCTTGGCTGACATATTCATCGTCATCAAATGTGGTTAAAACCAGGACTTTTGTATCGGGATAAGATTGGGCGATCGCCCCGGTTGCTGCGACGCCATCCATCACGGGCATCCGAATATCCATCAGCACAATGTCGGGCTGTAGGATGGGAATTTGTGCGATCGCCTCCTGTCCGTTTTCAGCTTCACCAATTACCTGCATATCAGAATAGCATTCCAGGATACTCTTGATTCCCCGGCGAATAATATGCCGATCGTCCACTAGCAAAATCCGAATCATATAACAATCCTCGCATCAATTAGCATGGGGAAAACCGCACTGCATTATCATTTCTTGAGTCTTTTATATAGGGACAAAAGTTTGTATAGACGCGGTTTAAACCGCTGGTTTCTATATGTTTTGAGAGGGCAAAGCAACCGAAATCCGGCAACCGTTTCCAGACTTGCTGTAAATCGCAAATTGACCGCCGACAGCGGCCACTCGTTCCCGCATTCCCTGGAGCCCGAATCCAGTGGTATTTTGTGCAGGGTCGAAGCCTTTGCCGTTGTCAGCAATCGACAAATAAATCTGTCCTGCGTGTTGCTGCAACCCAACTGTCACCACCGTTGCATCAGCGTGTTTGTGAATATTTGTGAGCGATTCTTGCACAATTCTGTAAAGTGTTGTATTGATTTCCTGAGATAGCAGAACTGGTAAGCGAATCGAGTTGGAAACTTCGATCGCAGTCATGCGCTGAAAGTCTTGGAGAAGTTTGTCGATCGCACTTTCGAGCGACAATCCTTGCAAAGGATTCGATCGCAAAACCGAAACAGATTTGCGAATTTCTAACAAAGCTTCCGATCCGAGTTGTTTCGCCTGTTTTAGAAACCCCAGCGCTTTCTCATCCTCCGATTTCCAGAACAAGAGGGCATTATTGAGCTGAATCGTTTGAGCCGCTAGGGTGTGTCCGAGTCCGTCATGGATTTCGCGGGCAATCCGATTGCGTTCCTGCAAAGTTGCCTGGTCTTCAATTCGCAGTGCATAATGGCGGAGTTGTTCGTGAGTTACGGCTAATTTATCGTGAGCGATTTCTAATTGCTCTCGGCTTTGGCGTTCCGCAATCAACGCATTAATTAACAATAAAGCGAACACTAATGTCAAGCCAAATAATAACACATTGCTAAATCGCCATTCCCAAACAGTTGCAATGACTTTTTCAGGTAAAATAGGTTTTAATAACAGTAGCGAGCTATAGGACAGCAAGGCTAAACCCAAGACTGTCACCTGCCCCGGCTGGCGGAAGATCAGACAACTGCGCATCAGCAGCACGAGAAAAAGCAAAAAGCTCGATCGGCTAGATAACCCTTCCTGGACAATTGGCAGCAAAATCAAGCCAAATTCTAGGGCTGTAAATAAAATTTTTCTACCTAACCGAACTGTTGGCAAACGCAACCCGATCGCGCCGAAAAGTGCGATCGCGCCAACCCGTAACAGCAGCGACCAGAGCGACTGAAACGGATGCAGCACTTCCATCAAGGCTGCCGTCGCCAGCAGCAGCCACTCCAAATAAAGCAACAAACGAAAGGACGGATAGGTCAAGCGAATCATAGAACTTTTCCCCATCAAAAGCTGGAGCGATTCAAGCAAGGTCGCTGACCTAATTGTAGAAGGTATCTTGGAGTCAAAAAACACGTTACCCCCTTATGTTCAGAAGGAAGTTCGGCAACGCGCAGTGAATCGGGATTTAACGGATGAATGTTGAGGGAATTAGTCATTGAGCAATTCTCCCACTTTCCCATTCTCCCACTCTCCCACTCTCCCGCTCTTCCCGCTCTCCCCTTTTGCCATAACAGACAAGTTATGTGTAGCAGCTTAGCGAATCCGCCAACGATCGCGCTAGAGCCTTTTCGGCTGATTTTGGCATTTGGGACTAGGAAAAAAGTCACAACCGCAAAGTGCTTTTTGACTAATCAAGTTAGGAGTCTTGGGTCATGCGCTGGCTGATTTTAACCTATAAGATTTGGTGGTGAAGGTTAATTAGACGCAGTAAATCATGAAAAGAACAACGATCGCACCAGCATTTCTCCTCGTCGGTGCACTTTTGGTAGGCGGTTTGTCTGCTTGTACGCAATCCAATGCTTCGGAACCTACTCTACCTGACACGACGGCGGCCAATCCAGTAAGTTCAGACCAAGCGAAGGCGGATTCAGTTTCCTCCCAAGCGGCTCAACCTGTCGCGGCGACTGCAACTCCAAGTTCAGCGCAACCGAAAGCAACGAATGCAGAACGCGCACAGAAACGCGAGGAACTTCGCAAACAAGTCGAAGTGGTGTTGACGCCAGAGCAGGTACAACAGTTAGAAACTAAAGTCAAGGGAGGTGAAAAAATGCGAAAAGCTTTGTCGGAGCTAAATCTCACCGCCGAACAAAAGACAAAAATTAAAGACATTCTCAAGACTGCTTATCCTCGGGGACAAAAGCAGTCTCAAACAAGTTCGCAATAACGCTCTGATTGGGCAATTTGCAGTGCGAAACTGATACAGGACTTGCGCGGGTTCTCCGGCCTACTCCACAAGAAAATTGATCTGTTGTGGAACAGGCATCTTGCCTGTTCTTGAGAATGATAAATGATACAAGATGTTAGTTACAAATGAGATGTTGCTCACCTTTTGCACCCTTGTTAATAAGCCTTTTACGAACAGGAAAGATGCCTGTGAAGCGATAAAACTCATCTTTTGTAGAACAGGTCGGAAAGCCTGTTTTTGAGAATAGTGCAAGATGTTAGTTACAAAGGAGGTTTGTGATGATCGAGGAAATTATTAGTGAAAGTCGGAATGGCACTCGCCCTAAAGTTTCTGACGAAAATCAGAAGCTGAACGAGCAACCGACGCACAACGTAGAAATTGTTAGTGAAACTCCTAAAGACGCTCTCCGTGAAGTTTTTCAGGAAGCTCCAACATTGCCGGAGAGCGAACCGGCGGAAAGTGTTGCAGCCAAACAACCGACGGAAAAGGTGCTGGCGAAAGGGCGGATTGCGCTGTTGCTGCTGGGGTTGCTGCTGGTGTCCGGGTTGGGATTTTTGGTTTGGGTTCGATCGACTGCTCCTAAAGCGGAAAAACCGAGCCGCAGCGGCAGACTGCAAGTGACTCCGGTAATGGTGGCAACAGTGACGCAAAAAACGGTTCCGATACAGTTGCAAGCGATCGGCAACGTGCAATCGAGTTCTACTGTCTCGGTGACACCACAAGCTAGCGGGCGGATTACAGGAGTTTATTTCAAGAAAGGACAAGAAGTTAAGAAAGGACAATTGCTGTTTTCGATCGACGATCGCTCTCAAACTGCCTCGATCCAGCAAGCTCAAGGAATCGTAGCAAAAAGCCAAGCACAGGTGCAACAAGCCACAGCCAACCTTTCTAAAGACCAAGGAGTTGTCGAACAAGCTAGAGCAACCCTTGACAAAGACCGAGGAATGGTCGAGCAAGCCAAAGCGACTCTGGAAAAAGACCAAGGAATTGTCCAGCAAGCCAGAATGACTCTTGCTAAAGACAAAGGAGTCGTCGAACAAGCCAGAATGACTCTGGAAAAAGACCAAGGCGCAGTCAAGCAAGCGATCGCCACCTTGACCAAGGATCGAGCTCAAGCCCAATATGCCGAAGCACAAAGTCAACGGTACGCAGCCCTCTACAAACAAGGAGTAATCAGTCAAGACCAAGCCCAACAATACGCTACCAGCAGCCGAGCCGCTGCGGCAACGGTCGATCTTGACAAGCAAGCGATCGCCAATGCTGAGACGGCGGTGAAGAGCGATCGCATCGGGATTGCCAATGCTGAGGCAGCCGTTAAAAGTGATGAAGTGGCGATCGCAAATGCTGAGACGGCGGTGAAAAGCGATTTAGTAGGGATTGAGAATGCTGAGACGGCGGTGAAAAGCGATTTAGTGGGGATTGAGAATGCTCGGGCTGTCGTGGAGGGCGATCGGGCTGCGATCGAGGGTTCTCAAGCTGGGTTGAGTGCAGACGGCGGTGCCTTGAAAAATGCTCAGGTGCAATCATCCTATACCAAGGTCTATGCGCCGATCGACGGGCGTGCCGGAAATGTGCTGGTGACAGAAGGCAATGTGGTGCAAGCAAGCACCGACAAACCCTTGGTGACAATATCTACAATTAATCCCATTCAAGTTGCCTTTTCCGTTCCTGAATCGAACCTGCCACAAATCCAAAAATACGCGAACAACGGCAAACTTAAAGTTGATGTCACCTTTGCTGGAAACAATCGTCCGATATCGGGAACCTTGTCATTTGTGAACAATACGGTTGACAATGCCACTGGCTCAATTCAACTGATTGGCGACTTTAATAATGCAGATGGCAAACTTTTTCCCGGTCAATTTGTTAGCACAACTTTAACATTAAGTCAACAACCAAATGCGATTGTTGTTCCCTCACAAGCAGTACAGACAGGGCCGAACGGACAATTCGTATTTGTCGCCCAAGAAGACGATACAGTGGAAAATGTGCCTGTAGTTGTCAGCAATACAATCAACGGCTTAACTGTTATCCAAAAAGGTCTGGATGCGGGTGATGAAATTGTCACCGACGGACAAGCAAATCTGGTTGATGGCAGCAAGATTCGCATTAAAACCGCAGCGGATGCTAAAGATAATTCAGATAATACTAAAGGCAATAATAATTCAGACACATCTGGAGCCAAAGAAACTAATGTAAAATCTGCCGGCGACTCTAATTCATCGGGAAATAAGTCATGGAAATCGCGCAAGAATCCCTAGGGCGGAGGTAACTAATGAATCTCTCAGAACCGTTTGTTCGCCGTCCAATTATGACCACCTTGGTGATGGCGGCAATTCTAATTTTTGGTTGGATGAGTTATCGCTTACTGCCGATTAGCGATTTGCCAAACGTCGATTATCCCACGATTCAAGTCAGCGCTTCCCGACCCGGCGCCAGCCCGGAAACGATGGCTGCATCGGTGGCGCGCCCGCTAGAAAAGCAATTTTCCAGCATTGCTGGACTCGATACGCTAACCTCAACAAGTACCAGCGGCAAAACTCAAATTACGCTTCAGTTCAATCTCAGCCACAGTATTGACGATGCGGCGCAAGATGTGGAATCGGCAATTTCCTCGGCCTCCGGTCAAATGCCCAACGATTTGCCAAATCCGCCTACCTACAGCAAAGTCAACCCCGCCGACGGGCCGATTCTTTACCTTTATCTCACTTCCCCAACACTTCCGCTTTCTGAGGTTGATAAATACGCACAAACCTATCTAGCGCAAAAGCTTTCGACAATCGCCGGTGTGGCGCAAGTACAGATTTACGGTTCTCAAAAATATGCTGCTAGAATTCAACTCGATCCGCAACAGTTAGCAACGCGGCAAATTGGCATCGATCGAGTGCAAACTGCGATCGAACAAGGAAACGTCAACTTACCCACAGGAAGCCTTTCCGGCAGCCATAAAAACTTTACTGTGCAAACAAACGGACAGCTTCAGGATGCTGCTGCATTCCGCCGTTTAATTGTGACGTACAAAAATGGACAGCCTATTTATCTCGAACAATTAGGACGAGTCATTGACAGCGTAGAAAATACTCAACTTGCTAGTTGGTATAACAACGATCGCGCAATTATCCTCACGATTCAAAGACAGCCGGGCACAAATACTGTAGAAGTTGTAGAGACGATTCAAAAATTACTGCCCAACTTAAAAACTCAGATTCCGAGTTCGATCGAGCTTGGGGTGATGTACGATGCGTCTCAATCGATTCGCGATTCGGTTGAGGACGTTCGGTTTACGCTCGTTTTGACGATCGCCCTAGTCATCTTAGTAATCTTCTTATTTTTACGCAATCTTTCTGCAACAGTCATTCCCAGTTTAGCGCTGCCGGTTTCGCTGATCGCAACCTTTGGCGTCATGCACTTATTGGACTACTCGCTAGATAACTTGTCGATGATGGCACTGACGCTATCCGTCGGCTTTGTAGTCGATGATGCGATCGTCATGCTCGAAAACATCGTCCGCCACATAGAAGAAGGAGAAACCCCGCGAGAAGCGGCGCTAAACGGGTCTAGGGAAATCGGCTTTACGATTTTATCGATGACGCTTTCGTTGGTGGCGGTGTTTATTCCGATGTTATTTATGAGCGAGTTGTTGGGGCGCTTGTTTCATGAATTTGCAGTGACGATTGCAGTTTCAATTTTGGTTTCAGGCTTTGTATCTTTGAGCCTGACACCGATGTTGTGCAGCCGTTTTTTGCGTCCGGTAAATCACGCCAATCAAAGCCGGCTTTATCGAGCTTCAGAGTATGTATTCGAGGTCTTTCTGAGTTGGTACGATTGGAGCCTCAAGAAAGTTTTAAAATTTCACCGCACCACGATGATTTTGTCATTCGCAATGGTGTTTGTCACAGTTGGACTATTTATCGCGGTTCCCAAAGGCTTTATTCCCAGCCAAGACACCGGACAAATCACCGGCATTACTCAAGCTGCACAAGATGCCTCTTTTGATGAATTAGTGCGCCACCAGCAAGCAGTTGTCAGCGCGATCCGCCAAGATCCGAACGTGGAAGCAGTCAACTCGAATATCGGGGCAGGAGCGAGTGCAAATGGCGGCGGGGCGGCAGTTGCCGGAAATTCGGGAAGCTTGTTTATTCGGCTGAAACCGATCTCGCAGCGGCAGATGGGAGCAGACGAAATTGTGCAGAATTTGCGATCGCAACTAGCAGACATTCCCGGCATTCAAGTCTTCTTGCAAAATCCTCCGGCAATCCCGCTGGGCACTCAACAAAGCACTGGATTGTATCAACTCGCGCTGCAAAGTTCTGACGTTCTACCGCTGCGGCAATACGTCCCGCAACTGGTTGACAGAATGAAAGCAATGCCAGAAATTCAGGATGTTAACAGCGATTTGCAGATGACTTCTCAAATCAAAATTGATATCGATCGCGACAAAGCCTCAGCATTAGGAATTACTGCCAGTCAAATTGAAAACACCCTGAGAAATGCTTACGGCGCTTACCAAGTTTCCACGATTTACGGTGCGAGCAACGAGTATCAAGTTATTTTGGAGCTAGAACCAAAGTATCAAAAAGATCCCAATGCTTTGATGCAGCTTTACATCGCCACAACAGGCAGTAATTCGAGTGATACTTCTGCGAGTCAAACACAAGTACCGCTAGCAACGTTTGCCAAAATCACTCCGGGAATTGCACCGTTAATTGTCAACCACGTCGGGCGGATGAATGCTGCGACAATTTCCTACAACCTCGCCCCTGGGGTGGCGCTGGGAACGGCAAATAGCGCGATCGACAAAATCGTGAAATCGGTAATTCCTGACAGCATTTCTACCAATTATAAGGGCGCGAGCCAAGTATTTCAAAGTTCGCTGCCGAGTTTGGGTATCCTGTTGGCGATCGCAATTCTCGTCATCTATTTGATTCTCGGTATTTTGTACGAAGATTTCATCCATCCAATTACAATTCTGTCGGGATTGCCTTCGGCGGGATTTGGCGCATTATTAACGCTGATGTTGTTTGGTGTTGAGCTCAACGTTTATTCATTCATCGGCATCATCTTGCTGGTAGGAATTGTTAAGAAAAACGGCATTATGATGGTGGATTTTGCGATCGAAGCCCAGCGCAACGACGGCAAAAAACCAGCGGAAGCAATCTATCAAGCCTGCTTAGTGCGCTTTCGACCGATTATGATGACCACAATGGCGGCTTTAATGGGAACATTGCCGATCGCCCTGGGAGTTGGTGCGGGTTCGGAATCTCGCCGCCCGTTAGGAATTGCCGTTGTCGGCGGACTTTTGTTTTCACAAGTTTTGACACTGTATCTCACGCCCGTATTTTACATCTACATGGAATCGTGGCGTAAAAAGCTCAATGAGGTGAAGTTTCGGCAAGTTTTTTCGTTTAAATGAGGACGGTAAAATAACCGTTTTAAGAGGACACGGCAATACCGTTTCTTGCGCCCCAAAATAATCGATTATCCTCGCGAGGAGGAGACGGCAATGCCGTGTCCCTACCTCGATTAATTGTAGGGACACGGCACTGCCGTGTCCTCACGGTTCGACATCTCACTACCAACCAAGTTTTATGAACCTTTCAGAAATCTTTATCCGGCGCCCCGTAATGACCGCACTGGTCACAATCGGCATTCTAATCTTCGGTTTGATGAGTTATTTCCTGCTACCAATTAGCGCCTTACCTCACGTTGAATATCCCTTTGTAAGTGTCTCTGCTAGCTTACCCGGTGCAACCCCCGAAACAATGTCATCCTCAGTTGCCGCGCCGCTAGAAAGACAGTTCACTGAAATAGCTGGCCTCAATTCGTTTAACTCCACCAGTTCCACCGGTAGCGCGAATATTTCCCTACAATTCGACTTCAGCCGCAGCGTGAATTCTGCTGCTAAAGACGTACAAGCTGCGATCGCCGCCGCCGCAGGTTCATTGCCCTCGGGAATGCCCAAACCGCCAACCTACCGCAAAGTTAACCCTTCAGTTGCGCCGGTTCTATACCTTTATTTGTACTCCAAAACCCTGCCAATTGCAGAAGTGGATGAAGCCGCAGAAGTGACGATCGCACAACCCATCTCAGCTATCGACGGTGTGGCACAAGTGCAGGTTTACGGGCAGAAACAATATGCAGTGAGAATTCAACTCGATCCGCGAGAATTGACCTCAAGGGGAATCGGGTTAGATCAAGTTAGAACCGCAGTTACGCAAGGAAATGTAAACTTGCCAACCGGAAGCCTTTCTGGCGATAACAAAAGCTATTTAATTCAGGTAAACGGTCAATTGAACCGTGCAGCAGAATATCGATCGCTGATCGTTGCTTACAAAAATGGCGCAGCAGTGAGGCTGCAAGATTTAGGAAACGTAATTGACGACGTGCAGAATAACAAAGTTTTGAATTTGTACACCGATAAAAACGTTACAAATCAACCTGCAATCTTGCTGGCAGTGCAACCTCAACCGGATGGAAATACTGTCGAAATCGTCGATTCGATCGTGCAAATGTTACCCGCCCTCAAACAACAAATTCCCCAATCGGTCGAAATGGGAATTATGTACGATCGCTCTCAATCAATTCGGGCTTCTGTAGACGATGTGAAGTTCTCCTTAGTTTTGTCGGTGTGTCTGGTTGTCTTAGTAATTTTTATATTTTTACGGAACCTCACAGCGACGGTAATTCCGAGTTTAGCTTTGCCTGTGGCGATTATCGGTACGTTTGCAGTGATGTATCAGTTGGGATACTCGTTAGATAACCTTTCTCTGATGGCGCTGACGCTTTCAGTGGGGTTTGTGGTGGATGATGCGATCGTGGTTCTCGAAAATATTGTTCGCCACCAAGAAATGGGAGAAGCACCGCTAGAAGCAGCATTAAAAGGGTCGAAAGAAATTGGTTTTACCATTGTTTCCATGACGCTTTCATTAGTCGCCGTGTTTATTCCGATCATGTTTATGGGCGGGTTAATCGGTCGGTTATTCCACGAATTTGCTGTGACAATTTCTGTGGCAATTTTGGTATCGGGATTTGTTTCTCTGAGCCTCACGCCGATGTTGTGCAGTCGATTTCTAAAATCGTCCCACCAACACCAACAAAACCGCTTCTACCACCTTTTTGAGCGGGGATTCGAGCTGCTGCTGCAAGGATACGAAGGGTCGCTAAAGCCTGTTTTGAAATACCGTTTTGTGACGCTGATTGTTTCTGTAATTCTGCTGGTATTGACGGCTTATCTGTTCGTTATGGTTCCGAAAGGCTTTATTCCAACTGAAGATACGGGACAACTGATGGCTAACACAAAAGGAGCGCAAGATATTTCGTTTGAAGATATGCTGCTTCACCAACAACAAATCGTTGATATCATTCGGAAAAATCCCAACATCGCAGCATTGAACTCAACTGTAGGTGCCAGCGGCCCGAACGCATCCGCGAACAACGGACGCATCACCATTAGGCTCAAACCGCGATCGCAGCGCCGCCTCAGTGCCGACGAAATCATCCAACAACTCACTCCTAAGTTGCGCGGAATTCCCGGCATTCAAGCTTTTTTACGCTCTCCTGCTGCGATTCCGATCGGCGGTCAACAAACAAATTCACAATATCAGTTTACGGTGCAAAGTTTAGACTTGCAAGCGCTGCGTCAAGCGGTGCCGGAATTGTTAGCTAAAATCAAAACGCTACCGGGATTGCGCGGTGTGGATAGCGATTTGCAACTGAGCACGCCTCAGCTTCAAGTTAAAGTCGATCGCGACAAAGCCGCAACCGTCGGCGTTAGTGCTCAACAAGTGCAAAAAACCCTCAGCGCAGCTTACGGTTCCGGACAGGTTTCCACGATTTATACCCCGAACAATCAATTTACGGTTGTGTTAGAACTAAAGCCTGAGTATCAGCGCGATCCGAGTGCTTTGTCGATGCTGTACGTGCGATCAAACACCGGACAAATGATATCGCTAAGTGCGATCGCAAATGTCACCCAAACAGTCGGGCCGCTAACCGTCAATCACCTAACTGGATTGCCCTCTGCTACAATCTCCTTTGACACTCTCCCAGGCACATCGCTGAGTCAAGCAACCGCAGCTATCGAGAAAGTTGCAAAGGATGTTTTGCCGCCGTCAGTGACAACAAGTTTCCAAGGCGCAGCACAGGTATTTAACCAATCTTTTAACGATCTAGGTTGGTTGTTGCTGGTTTCTATTCTGGTGATTTATTTAATTCTCGGCATTTTGTACGAGGATTTCATTCACCCGCTGACAATTTTGTCAGGTTTGCCGTCAGCCGGATTTGGTGCACTGTTAACGCTGGTAATCTTTCAGGTTGAACTCAATCTCTATTCGTTTATCGGGATTATTCTGCTGGTGGGAATTGTCAAGAAAAACGGTATTATGCTGGTAGATTTTGCGATCGAGAAACAGCGCCAAGAAGGCAGAAGCGCGTTTGAGGCTATTTACGAAGCCTGCATCGTCCGCTTCCGTCCGATTATGATGACAACGATGGCGGCTTTAATTGGAACTTTGCCGATCGCCCTGGGAGTTGGTAGCGGTTCCGAATCGCGCCGTCCGTTGGGAATTGCGATCGTCGGTGGATTGCTGTTTTCGCAAGTTTTAACGCTGTATCTTACTCCGGTATTTTACACTTATATGGAAGCGTGGCGCAAACGGCTAGGTCAACCAAAAATGAAGCTATCTAAATTTTTCTGGCGTACGAAAACTAAACCTTCTAGCCCAAATTAAAAGGTGTTTGTAGCGAGGAAGTTAGTCATTAGTTATGCGGTTAATTAACCAACTTTCAAACGATCGTTGACTTTCACTGCTGCGTCGGCCTGCTAGCAAACCTTCAACTCCAATATGTTCGTCTAAATCAACCCATTCAATGGCATAACCATCTCCAAGTAGCTGCCAATTATGTCTTTCCTCCGGGGAAGCGTGCAACAAACGGGGATACCAAGCTAAGGGCACGCTCAAACTGCGACCATCAACTAAGTCCACAATTACTTTTTCATCTGTCACCGTGACTTTAATTACGAGGGGTTCTGTTTCAAGTACCAAAGTAGTCATGCCAAGCCTCCAGCAATATTTGTTCGTATTCCTCTACAAGACGAGCAATCTGGTTTTATTCATGCTCTTTGAAGCCTCGATTTTTTTCTAGAGATACAGGATTCATCCAAAATTTGGCAAGTTGCCGATAGCGCTTAACATGAATGTGGGCTGGTTCGCCTCGATCGGAACTAAAAAAGATGAAACTGTATGGTCCAACCTGAAAAACCGTAGGCATTAGCTGTTATGAGAGTTAATTTTCTCCTAAGTTTAACTTGCGATCGCTCTTAAATGTTGGGTACTTTTCAAAATTAATAATCAGCGGGCGATCGCCTTTTTGAACTTCTACTGTCATTATCCCGATCGCGGTCTTTTTTCCTACCTTTTTTAATTTGCTGGCTCATTTCTACAAACAAATCCCTGCGTAAATAAGGATAGTCGCTCACCCACACGTCGCGGCTGGGAATGTAAATATCTGAAACTTTGCCAATCCGGCCCAAATCTTCTTGATTTGACATGATTAACATTAAAGCAGCTTGGCCGGGGGCAATTCCTTGGTGATCTTTCCGCAAGGGAGCTCGAAGTGTAGTGGTAAATCCGGTTTTGTCGCCAACTTCTAAATTAATTCGCGGTTCTAAGTTGTCAACAATTACGAGTTGTCCTTTTTGATTGACTGTTTCTTCTTGGCTTGTGACTTCATCTGTGATATAAATATCCAAAACTCGTCCTTGCCAAAAACCGCAGTATTGATATTTGCGGCATTCTGCATTCCGCAAACTCGCCCACAAAATCGGCCCCCACAGCCAATACAAACCTGCAATCAATCCGGTGATTAAAACTAGCGGCGCGACATCGGAACCGGCGAAGTTATAGACTATCAGCACGAAAACTACTGTTACCGCTGAGATTAACATTCGCCTCAAAAAATCGGGCGGTTTTCCCCAGATATATTTGTATTGCGCTCCCGTGGCGACGGCAGGAATCAGTTCTTTAAAGGTTTCGCTGGTTAAGGGAATTAGCATAGGAAGTTCGGCAACAGATTTTGTAACGGATGCAACGGATGTCTGTTCGGCAGGGGATTGTATAAGCGTTGTAACGGATTTAAGGGATTGATGTTGAAATCAGAAGTCAGAAGTCAGAAGTTAGAAGTTAGATTAATTCCACATTACCAAGGACTAATGACTAATGACTAATGACTAATGACTACAAGATCTTTTCCAGACCGTAAACGAGCGATCGCAGTTCAAGGACTTTGCGTATAGACAGCAACACTCCGGGCATATAACAAGCTCGATCGCTCGTATCGTGTCGTAAAGTATAAACTTGACCGGCGCCGCCAAAAATTACTTCTTGGTGGGCAATTAAACCGGGTAAACGGATGCTGTGAATGCGAATCCCTTCATCGGCTAAAGATCCCCGAGCTCCGGCTAATTTTTCGGTTTCATCCACCTCGGGGGGATTGAATGTTTTTCCCATTTCTGCTAGCATTTGGGCAGTTTGAATGGCTGTGCCGCTGGGGGCGTCGGCTTTTTGATTGTGGTGCAGCTCGATAATTTCTACGTGTTCAAAATACTGAGATGCCGTGACAGCGGCTTGTTGGAGCAAAACCATGCCGATCGAGAAATTCGGTATAATCAAACATCCAGTGCTGGCTTTTTCAGCGAATTCACCTAAGTTTTCAATTTGCTTGCTGCTCAATCCGGTAGTACCGACTACGGGGCGAATCCCGTAAGCTATAGCCGATCGCACGTTTTCATAAACCGACTTCGGGTGCGTAAAATCTACCATTACCCCTAACTGCTTTTCCTGAGCAGCTAATACCAGCATTCCTTGCAAGTCGTCAGTGATCGGAACTTCTAGCGGGCCGCATCCGGCTAATTCCCCGGCATCGGCGTTGAGGCACTCAGGAGAGCGGTCTACAGCCCCAAATAAGGTCATGTCACTAGCATGGGCGATCGCCTTAATTACTTCACGGCCCATTTTGCCTGCTGCACCGTTAACAATCACCGGAATCGGAAGTTGATTCGCCATAATCTCAAAAATATCCTGAAAGTTCGATCGACTAAATTTTAACGCTTGTGGGAATTTGGGGAAACAAGGAATTAAAGACAGAATTTGTCGGCAAATCTTCAGAAACCCGGTTCCCATCCGAGAAATACTTTGCCAAATCGAGTTATTAGCTTAAAGAAACTCGGTTGCGGCACAAGTTCTGAAAAAATTATATTCAATCTCATATTAAGCCCAATTCTGTAAGAACAGACTTGGGCAAAGCTAATTTGCACCGACATATTTTTTTTGTGACTGCCAACTTCTCTCGGAATCTTCGATTTGTAATGTCTGTCGCAACTGGCTTCGACCTGAGTTCTCAAAACCGACGGGTCAGGATTTTGCCTGCAATGCTGGCGGGCGCGACAGTAACGCTGCTAAATATGGGAGTTAGGCAGTTGGGAGGCCTGCAAAGCTGGGAATTGGGGAGTTTTGACTCGTTAGTGCGCTTGCAGCTAGATTCCGGCCCCGATCCGCGGCTGCTGGTAGTGGCAATTTCTGAGGCCGATATTCAAGCTTTGGGGAGATTTCCGATTTCCGACAAGGCGATCGCTCAAACCTTGACAAAACTGCAAAAGTATCAGCCAAAAGTCATCGGTTTGGATTTGTACCGGGATTTGCCTCAAGCGCCGGGACACCAAGAATTGCTGGCCGCGCTGAAAGCACCGAATGTTGTGGCGATCAACCAATTGAGCGATTCAGAAAGTCCGGGAGTGCCTGCGCCTCCGGGGATACCGCCCGATCGGGTTGGTTTTAACGACTTCGTGCTCGATGCTGACGGCGTTGTACGCCGCAATTTACTTTCAGTCTCGCAAGCACAGAAGACTGCTGCTTTCTCGTTTTCTATGCAAGTGGCTTTGTTGTATCTCAAAGACAGACTGCTGCCGACAATTAGCCCGATTAATCCCAAACAAATCAACTGGGGCAAAGCAGAATTTGTACCTTTAACTTCTGACAGCGGCGGCTATGCAAATATTGACGCCAGAGGCTACCAAATTCTGCTCAAATACCGTTCTGGCAAGCAGGTGGCGCGACAAGTCAGTATCCGGCAGGTGTTGAAGGGGGAATTTGACCCGAGTTGGGTAAAGGACAAGATCGTGCTGATCGGGACGACTGCACCTAGCACCAGAGACGTGTTTCTGACGCCCTACAGTCCCGTTAAAAAGCAAAGTCCGAAAATGCCGGGGGTGCTGGTTCACGCGCAAATGCTCAGCCAAATATTGAGTGCAGTTTTGGATGGGCAATCGCTGTTTTGGGTGTGGCCGGAATGGGCGGAAATTGTGTGGAACGGTTCTTGGGCGATGGTTGGCGGGGTTGTGGCTTGGCGGATTCAGCACCCTGCGAGGGCGGGATTAGTTGGGGGTGCGGCGTTGATGGGTCTGTTGGGGATTAGTTTTGGGATTTTTACTGGGGGTGGGTGGGTGCCGCTGGTGTCGCCGGCTTTGAGTTTGGTGTTGACTGGTGGGGGCGTCAGCGCTTACAGGAAGCTTTACGATGCTTTTCACGATTCTCTGACGGGTTTGCCCAACCGGGATTTGTTCGTGGATTGTCTGGGGCGGGCGATCGCCAATACTAGGGGCCGCCGCAGCTATCTGTTTGCGGTGCTGTTTTTGGATTTAGACAGGTTTAAGGTGATTAATGATTCTTTGGGTCATTTGGCGGGGGACGAACTGCTGATGTCGGTAGTGCAGCGGTTGAGGGCAAGTATTGGCTCCGGGGATACTGTGGCGCGGGTGGGGGGCGACGATTTTGCGATTTTGGTGAGGAATGTTGATGTTGGCAGTGCGGTGGATTTGGCCGATCGCATTCACCAAGCTTTAATTGTGCCTTTTGAGTTGAAGGGGCAGGAGGTGTTTGTGACGGCGAGCATCGGGATTGCGCTGGGGGGCGAACCCGCTGCTACTGTGAGCGAACAGCCGGAACACTTGCTGCGCGACGCCCACACGGCGATGTACCGGGCGAAGGCTTTGGGAACGGGAAGGTATCAGGTGTTTAATGCTTCGATGCACGCTTTGGCGGTGGAGAGGTTGCAGTTGGAGACTGATTTGCGGATGGCCCTCAAGCGTCAGGAGTTTTTGCTGCACTACCAGCCTTTTGTATCTTTGGCAAGCGGGAGGATTATTGGGTTTGAGGCTTTGGTACGCTGGCAGCACCCGCTGCGGGGCTTGATTTCGCCGGTGAAGTTTATTCCGGTGGCTGAGGAAACGGGGGCAATTGTGCCGCTGGGCGACTGGGTGCTGGAGGAGGCTTGCCGGCAGTTGCGACGGTGGGAGGAAATGTTTGATTTCGATCGGCCTTTGATTATGAGTGTAAATTTGTCGGGGAAGCAGTTTGCTCAGCCGGATTTGGTCGATCGCATTCAGGCTATTTTGGGGGCAACGGGTTTGAGTCCCGAGAGTTTGAAGTTGGAGATTACTGAGAGTGTGGTCATGGATGATGTGGAGTCGGCGATCGCGGTTTTGAAGCAGATGAAAGCGTTAAATGTCAACTTGGGAATTGATGATTTTGGCACGGGTTATTCGTCGTTGAGTTATTTGAGTCGGTTTCCTACGGATACTTTGAAGGTTGATAAGTCGTTTGTGGGGCGGATGGAGATCGAAAGCGAGGGGGAGAATGTGGCGATCGTGCGGACGATTGTGGCGCTGGCTCACGCTTTGGGTATGGATGTGATTGCTGAGGGTGTGGAGACGGCGGCACAATTAGCTAGGTTGAGGTCGATCGGCTGCGAATACGGTCAGGGTTATTTTTTTGCTAAACCGTTACCGAGCGAGGCTGCGACTGCTTTGATGGCTTCCGAGCCGCAGTGGTAGTTCTGGGTTATTAGTTACAGCACTTCCGGATGTTATGAGGTACAGTAGCAGCAATTAGTAAACCAGTTTTTGAGATGTTTGGGATTCATTA
>NZ_JAUBQD010000032.1:45121-77699 GCF_036701085.1 Microcoleus sp. Pol7_A1 | reverse complement strand
TTTTGCCAACAATAGCTCAAAACCTTTGCCCCACTTGTTTTGAGTATTTATACTTGTCGCAAAAGTGACACGCTCCCCATCCTCCCGCGTCCGCTTGTCGCTCCAAAACTCGTTTTTGTACAAATCCATCAAGTCGGAAACCTGGCTGTCATTCAAAGTTTCGACAATTCGGTAGTTATCCATTTTATCGGTCATACTCTACTTTACCGTAATCTAGTTTAATTGCGCGGTCGGCTAAATCAAAATAGCGGTCATCGTGACTAATCACAAAAACCGTTTTCCCCCGCCGCTTCAACTCCGGTAGCAACTGCTTGTAAAAAATATCCCGGAAAAACGGATCTTGATCCGAAGCCCATTCATCAAACAAATAAATCGGTCTATCCTCCAAATACGCCGTCAGCAAAGCCAGCCGCTTTCGCTGTCCCTGAGACAAAGCCGTAGTTGACAAAACTCCATCTTTCACCTGAACTTTATTTTCCAAATGAAACTCTCGCAAATATTCAGCAGCCTGCTTGTCCAAATCGTGATTAGTCATCCCCAAAAGCCTTTCAAACAGATAGAAATCCGAATAAATCGCAGAAAAATGCTGCCTGTACCACTCTCGATTTTCCTCAGTAATCGGCTGGCCATCTAGGATAATTTTTCCCGATTCAGGAATATACAAACCAGTGATTAACTTAGCTAAAGTAGACTTACCGCTGCCATTCCCGCCAATTATAAACACCAATTGACCGGGATGAAACTTCAAATTAAGCTCGCCCAAACTAAAATTGCTGTCTTCTTTTTCTCCCGGATAGCTGTGAATTACTCGATTTAACTCCAGCGTCTCCCACTGAGCCGTGTCCGGCAGTTTAACCGTTGAAGTTATCTCAGCTTGACTCGCCAAAGCCAATCCCATTCTCTCTATCTTTTCCACAGAAGTATTAGCACGAAAAAGCGCCGGCAACCTTTGCAAAATATTGTTAAACGGAGACATCAAATAGGTACTTGTCAGAATGTAAGCTGACAAAACCGGAGTTGAAACAGGCACAAATTTGGGTAAGACAAATAACAACAAACCCATCAGCATAAAAAACAGCAACTGCCCAACTCCCATCGCAACTGCACCAGTATTCAAAGCAGTCACGTTATAATTGCGGGAAGCATCAGCACTCCCCTGCAATTCTTCCGTAAAAAACTCTTGGCGGCGCAAGGAATGCAGTTTTAGTTCCTTAATTCCATCAGTAATACTGCGAAAATGCTTAAACAATATATCTTGTTCTTCTCTAGCTAAGTCGAAGAATTTCCGCATTTTATTGAGCAACAACTGCACCGTGCCAATCGTCAGCACCATAAAACAAAATACAACAACAAAAACTGTACCTGAAATCGTGCTTAAATAAGTTAAACAGCCGATAACAACGGCGATATCAACACAGAGAAAAGGAATCAAAAATATAGTATTAGAAAGCGTTCCCACATCATCTGTGAGAGTTGCCAGCAAGCGGTTAGCGCCCAACTCTTCCAAATTCCGCAAAGGAGTAGACAAAATGCCACGGCTCAAACTCAGCCGCAGATTGTAAACAGCTTCTTGAGAAAGGTAGATTAACAAAAATTGCGAGATGACTCCGGCGACGAGAGCCAAAACTGCTAATCCGGCAAAATACCAGACTAAATTCTGATTTGAATTGTCGCTAATGGCGCGGTTGATTAGAGCAATTAACATAGCGCTGCAACCGCCGCTGATTAAGCCTGTCAGTATGGCGATGGAAACATTTAACCAAGAAGCTTTTAACAGTAACCAAATTACATTCATAGAAGTTTATTGAGGTTGATTTTTGACGGTAGTCAGAGCTCGATCGCACCCTTACCTATTTTGCCAATTTTTTCCAGATTTAGGGGCAACCACGGGGGGATTGCCCATACAAAAAACTATATATGGACACTCTGCGTCCATGACTGTCTATTTGGCAAATTTTTTCCAAAAATGTCCTCATCTTCTCTACAGATAGCGCGACTGATTAGGAACGAAAACTTTAAATCTTAATCCCGGTAGCGTAAATAAAATAGCTTTCTGTCACCTTAACTTCGGCTTTAAACCCGATTTTAGCTAATTTTTCTAAAAGCGAATCCTGCTGGTAATAAACTTTAAAAACTTGAAATTCTCGACCGTCATTTAACTTGCGATTTTGGCAAATACTGGTTTCATCCTTCAGAATATGATTTGTGGCTGAAGATGTTTCTTCAAATAAAGAGTCAACGATAAATACTTGTCCCCCAAAGCGAACCGATCGGTAAACTTTTTCCAAAAACTCATCCACTAAAGTTGGGGGTACGTGAGAAAGCCAAAAAGCAAAGAAAACTAGATCGTACTCGCGATCGGGTTCCCATGAAAATAAATCGATCTGTCGGTAAGTAACTTGAGAAGCATTTAGCTTTTGGCGGTTAATTTCGATAACTTCTGGCGCGGCATCAAAAGCATCGAGTTCCTCGCCCACCTGCAAAAGTTCAGCAGTCCAAATACCCGTACCGCAAGCCAACTCTAAAACACTTGCAAATTTGCCAAGTTTATGTAAAGCACTTTTAACAACGGCAACCTGATTAAACCAACGCTGGTTAAATTCCGCTCCGCGATCGTAACGACCTATTCTGTAAAACCATTCATCATATTCGCTAGCTCTGGCACGGTAGTAATCAACTTGTTCTTGGAGGCTTTCTGGGATTGTCATGTTCCTTTCCTAATAGCTATATTTTGGTTTGCCAGTCATAAAGTTAAGCTTCGCATCCCCCACTAGGATGAATTTCATTCCTGTACTTCCGTTTCTTGGGTTTCAAATACAACCAGCTCATAAATATCGAGCATGGACATTTGCACTTCCATTGAAGCGAAGGAAACTATTGCTGATTCTCCCTCATATTCCCGAAACAACCATTCATTTGATTCTGTTTTAATATATTGTGCGACTAAAAACTCAGATTGATAGACTAACACATATTCACGGAATTCAGGGATCGATCTATAAAACCGAAACTTATCCTCCCGATCGAAATCCTTGGTAGACTTAGAAAGCACTTCCACAATCAGCACAGGATTGAGTATTTCATCTTTCCGTCCCTCTGTGCAAACTAATTCTCCTTCAACTACCATCATATCTGGATAAGTCCCGCGTCGATACCGAGGAATCCACAACCGCAAATCGCTCATAAATGGTCTGGCATTCTTTCCCCGCAAAGCAGATTTTAAGAACGCATAAATATTACCGATTATCTGGCTGTGATTAATACTACCACCACTCATTTGTACAATTTCTCCATCCCGGTATTCATTTCTAAACTCAGCAGTTTCCTCTAACTCCCGGTACTCATCTGGAGTATAAAACTTTTCTTTACTTTGTACTAACATGGTTGCCTCTGTACTAACTTTTATCTGCGTTTATCTGCCTACATCTGCGGTTAAAAATCATACTTGACAGTATATCACAACAAAAAAGAAACGCCCAACTTCACAAAGTTAGGCGCTTTTCAAGATTGCAAAACCAGGTAAACTTAATCCCGGTGAGACAACAAATTAGATTCAACTTTTGCAGCCGAAATCGGTACAACGTGACTCAATGCTGACTGCAACAGGGTAGTTTTGGTAACAGAATCGTTTGCTAAATTAAACAAAGGATTAGACAAAATTCCTGCCAAACTGGTCGCAACTAAGGTGAGTACAACGCTGACCTGCAAAGGCCGCATTCCCTGAAGGTTCCAGCGAACTTCGGGATAATTTTTTACCGCGTCTGACATCTCTTGAGGTTCCTTCACTACCATCATCTTAACAACGCGGATGTAGTAGTAAATCGAAACCACAGTGGTAATTAATCCCAGGATAACTAAGCCGTAAAGTCCAGCTTGCCAGCCTGCCCAGAACAGATAAATTTTGCCGAAAAATCCAGCCAGGGGCGGAATTCCGCCGAGAGAAAGCAGGCAAATACTCAACGTTAAAGTTAGCAGCGGGTCTTTTTGATACAAACCCGAGTATTCGCTAATTTGGTCGGTTCCAGTCCGCAGGGAGAACAGAATGATGCAGGCGAAAGCGCCCAAGTTCATGAACACGTAAACCAACAGATAAAATATCATGCTGGAGTAACCGGCTTCTGTGCCTGCAACCAAACCAATCATTACAAAACCGGCTTGGGCGATCGACGAATAAGCCAAAAGCCGCTTCATGCTAGTCTGGGCGAGGGCAACCACATTTCCCAACACCATGCTGAGAATGGCTAAGGCCGTGAATACGAAGTGCCACTGTTCGGTAAGTGCGGGGAAAGCAGTTGTTAACAAGCGGATTGCTAGGGCAAAACCGGCTGCTTTGGAACCGACAGAAAGGAAAGCAACAACGGGTGTAGGAGAACCTTCGTAAACGTCAGGAGTCCATTGGTGGAAGGGCACAGCAGAGATTTTGAAGGCGATTCCGGCGATCGTAAAAACCAAAGCAATCACTAAACCGAGAGATTGACCTTCATTTACAGTAGAAAGGCTAGCCGCGATCGCACTCAGCTTAGTTTCGCCGCCAGACAACCCGTATAGCAACGAAAGCCCGTAGAGAAACACTGCCGAAGAAGACGACCCAATTAACAAATATTTCAAAGCAGCTTCATTGGAACGCGGGTCGCGTTTTGTGTAACCCGTCAGCAAATAAGACGAGATACTCAGAGTTTCCAACGAAATAAAAATCATCACCAATTCATCAGCGCCGCTGAGGAACATTCCCCCCAAAGTAGCGCTGAGCAAAATGCCGATAAATTCCGCTAAAGCAGTACCCGTTTGCAGTACATAGCGGACGGATATCAAAATAGTGACAGCCGTAGTCAAAGCGATAATTCCGCGAAACAGTAAACTCAAGGCATCGCTGTTAAAACCGCCCAGAAACGAGATGGTATCCGTGTTATCCCACTGCAAACATAAAGCAGCGACGGCGGCCAGCAAACCCGCAACGGCAACGTAGGGAGTCCAACCCGAGGAACTGCGGCCTACGATTAAATCGCCGACGAGAACAACCAAGAGGGTGATGATGACAATTCCCTCCGGTAAGATAGTTCCAGCATTTAGCTGGGCGGCAAGAGTAGCAAAATCCATATTTTCACGCAGGTTGGGTAGTACAAGCCGCAAAGGCTGTAATGGGCAGCGAACTCGTAAAAATTCTTTACCAAACACAGATTGTAGCGGATTAGAGCTTCGCGAGCCGAGTTGGGCGGGTGTTTGTTGCGGGGGAGTGGATACTCGGTAGCGGTTTTGCATACATTTGCGGGCATTGTAGAGATTGCTGACCGAAAGCATCCAGGATACAAGCCCCCGGATTCATCCGTCCAGAAATAAAAAACCTGTATCCGATAAAGGAGCCCCCGAATTTATCCGTGGGGTCAATCCTTCAATTCTTTAATCTAAAATCTAAAATCTAAAATCTAAAATCGATTGACTGATGTCACCGGCGGCTATCGTCGCGATCGACCATAACTGCCACAATGTAGAAAGTTAAACCAGTAATTCGGCATGACTGACTCGCTAAGTGCCTACAAACAGCAGATTCTCAATGACTTCAACAACCGCCGCGACTACGAGAATGAATTTCACAAACAGGCTGCAACTCGGTTAGTAAAATTGATAAAAGTGCGATCGAGCCAGCAAGTTCTAGATATCGCCACCGGAACAGGTTTAGCGGCGATTGCGGACGATGCACTTAGGTCGATCGGGCTTAAGAAAATATGAGTCGCCTTTTCTACACCAGGAATGCTCTATATAGTATGTCTAAACCACTCAATTGCATCTGTATTTTTATTATTACTTGCTGGCTGCTGTTTGCTTGTCATTTTCGGGAGCCTCTAAAAGTAAAACGTCCTCCCCTAAAAGTATCTTGTGTTCCTTTTGTTGGCTATACACCTCTCATCATTGCTCAAGAGAAAGGATTCTTCAAAGCGCAAGGAATAGACGTGGAACTGAGCTATGTAGACTACTCACAATTGCAAGACGCGGATTTCAGTGCAGGGAAGTATGATGGGATCGGATTGACCTTGGGAGATTTTATGATCTTGAGCGCCACAAATCCTGATATGCAAGCTGTGATGGTTGTGGATGAATCGACAGGTGCAGATGTGGTAGTCGCGCAATCGGAGATTAAAACAATCCCTAACTTGAAAGGAAAAAAACTTGGTACACATCTAGGCAGTTTTAGCGAAGTCTTCGTTACTGAGATGTTGAAAACCTCTAACCTGACGAGCGATGATGTTAGGCTGGTTAAAGTCGAGGCTTTAGAAGTTCCTGAGCGCTTACAAAACAATACTATCCAAGCAGGACACACTTGGGAACCGCATCTTTCTGAAGCATTAAAATTAGGGGCAAAAATTTTGTTTACAAGCAAACAAACCCCAGGCTTAATTTTAGATTTGCTCGCGTTTCGGGGTGAGACCATACGCGATCGCCCCGAAGATATTCGCGCCTTTGTGCGAGGCTGGCTTCAAGGCTTGTCATATTGGGAAGCAAATATTCCCGAAGGAAACGAGATCGTGAGCAAAGCGTTGAATATTCCCAGCCAGACAATCTCTTTCGAGGGAATAGACCTGACTGACTTTGCAGAAAATCAAAAGTTCTTTCAATCAGACAGTCCTAATTATATCTACAAAACCGCCAATAAGTATGCGGACTTTTTTATTCGCGCTGGCAATGTGACGCGCCTTCCCAATCTAGAAACCTTGTTCAATTCTTCTTTCTTAGCCCCCCCTCCTAGTCTGAAACCATGAAGCGCACCTTTTTCAACAGCATCTTTATTATTATTACCTGCTGGCTGCTGTTTGCTTGTCATTCTCCGGAATCTCTAAAAGTAAAACGTCCTCCCCTGAAAGTAAGTTTTATCTCTTTTGTTGGCCATAGACCTGGCATCATTGCTCAAGAGAAAGGATTCTTCAAAGCGCAAGGGATAGACGTGGAACTGAGCTATGTAGACTACTTACAATTGCAACAAGCAGATTTCAGTGCAGGGAAGTATGATGGGATTGGATTAACCTTGGGAGATTTCATGATCTTGAGTGCCACAAATCCTGATATCCAAGCTGTGATGGTTGTGGATGAATCGACAGGTGCAGATGTGGTAGTCGCGCAATCGGACATTAAAACAATTCTTAACTTGAAAGGAAAAAAACTTGGTGCAAATCTAGGCGGCTTTAGCGAAGTTTTCGTTACTGAGATGTTGAAAATCTATAAGCTGACGAGCGATGATGTTAGGCTGGTTAAAGTTGATGGTTTAGACGTTCCCCAGCGCTTACAAAACAATGCTATCCAAGCAGGGCACACTTGGGAACCGCATCTTTCTGAATCATTAAAATTAGGAGGGAAAATTTTGTTTACAAGCAAACAAACCCCAGGCTTAATTTTGGATTTGATCGCGTTTCGGGGTGAGGCCATACGCGATCGCCCCGAAGATATTCGCGCCTTTGTGCGAGGCTGGTTTCAAGGCTTGTCATATTGGAAAGCAAATATTACCGAAGGAAACGCGATCGTGAGCAAAGCATTGAATATTCCCAGCAATACAAGACCTTTCGAGGGAATAGACCTCACTGGCTTTGCAGAAAATCAAAAGTTCTTTCAATCAGACAGTCCTCATTATATCTACAAAACCGCCCAGAAATATGCGGACTTTTTTCTTCGCGCTGGCAATGTGACGCGCCTTCCCAATAATCTAGAAACCTTGTTCAATTCTTCTTTCTTAACCCCCCCTCCTAGTCTGAAACCATGAAGCGCTCCTTTTTCAATAGCATTCGTACAAAGTTAATCGTGTCGTTTCTCGTCGTTGCTCTGATTCCATTGCTGCTGTTAGCATTTATCGACAAACATACAACTGAAAATGCCTTGACCGACAACGCACGACAAGCCCTATCTGCAGCGGCTAACGAAACCGCTTACAGAATAGATGGGTTTATTAATGGGAATCTCGATGCCGTGCGCGTAGAAGCGATTTTACCAGGTTTGGCCGCCTATCTGGGCCTACCTCCAGAACGGCGAAATGGTAGTCCCCAAGAGATGTTAGCGACTGAAACCTTAACCCGGCTCAGTCGCAAAGATATGCTTAATATTATCTCCTATGCCTTGCTCAACTTACAGGGACGGAATGTACTCGATACGAATACACCGGATGTTGGACGAGATGAATCCGGTCAAGATTACTTCCAAGAACCGCTCAAAACTCAACGACCTTTTGTTTCTAGTATGAGGCAATCGCCGACAATTCCCAACCTCGTTACGCTTTTTTTTAGCAGTCCTGTTCGCGATGCGAAGGGAAATATATTGGGTGTATTGCGGGTGACATACAATGCCACATCTGTCCAGCAGTTGGTGACTAGGGAAACTGAACACGCAGGTGCGAAATCGTTAGCAGTTCTTTTAGATAATCACTATATTCATCTGGCACATAGCACTAAACCCGAACTCCTTTTCAAATCGATTGTGCCTTTGTCACCCAATGTTGTAGCGAAACTGCAACGCGAAGGGCGTTTGCCTAAGAATCTAACGAAAGAACTTGCAATCAATTTGCCCGACCTCAAGCAAGCATTAGACACTAAACAGCCTTATCTAACCACACGATTGGCAGCTACTGGTAATAATGAGTTGAGCCTTTTAGCGATCGCCCACCTGAAACGTCAACGTTGGTCAGTCGTTTTCGCACAGCCGATTGCCGTTGCCCTAGCACCTGTAGAAAAACAAATACGCGATGCACTTCTTTTATTAGCAATCATCGCCGGAATTGTAACTATCATCGCTTTTGCGATCGCACAACTATTAACAAAGCCTCTGATTGACCTCACCCAAGCGGTTGCCCAGTTTACGGCGGGTAACTTAGACATCCGTGTGAAGATGCGATCGCAAGACGAAATCGGTCTGCTGGCACGATCCTTCAACAGCATGGCGAGGCAACTAAAAGAATCCTTTGAAACCCTCGAAGACAAAGTTAAAGAACGAACAGCAGAACTCGCTAATGCTAATCAAGAAATCATTGCCCTCAACGACAAACTCAAAGTAGACAACCTCCGCTTAGGTGCAGAATTGAATGTGGCGCGTCAGATCCAGCAAATGATTTTGCCCAACCCTGAGGAACTGGAAATTGACGGACTAGATATCGCCGGATACATGGAACCCGCCGATGAAGTAGGAGGTGACTACTACGACGTGCTACAGATCGATGGTATTGTCACACTGGCTATCGGTGATGTCACCGGACACGGCCTGGAAAGCGGCATTCTGATGCTGATGGCGCAAACCTCAGTTCGCACTCTGCAAGAGATTCGTGAACTCGACCCCGTTCGATTCCTGGATGTACTCAACCGTACCCTCTACAAAAACGTGCAGCGCATGAATTCTGAAAAAAGTCTGACGCTGGCGATTTTGAGTTACTCCGAAGGACTTATCAGCATCAGCGGTCAGCATGAAGAAACGCTAGTGGTGCGAAAAAATGGAGAGGTTGAGCGCATCGACACGATGGATTTAGGCTTGCCGATCGCTTTAGATGATGATATCGCACGCTTCATCAGTCACATCCTGATTGAGCTAGAACCTGGAGATGGCGTGGTGCTATATACCGATGGCATTCCAGAAGCCTATAACATCGGCAAAAAGCAGTATGGACTTAAGCAACTCTGTGAAGTCATCAGTCAAAATTGGCACAAGTCTGCTGCAGAAGTTAAGGATGCGGTGATTGTAGATGTACGGCAACATATCGGTAAGCAGAAAGTGTTTGATGATATTACGTTGCTAGTCTTTAAGCGGCAGGCGGACGTTACTGAAAAGGGAAATTTAGTTAATAATATCAGTTATCAAAAAAAATGCTACAATCAAGCTGAAAGTTTGAGGAATACTTTATGAAAGTAAACTACCAAGAAAGAATTGATTTAACAGCAGACGAGTTAAAAAAAATTCTGTCGCAGGAGCGAACTCTAGCTAATCGACAAAAAGTTCAGGCACTTTATTGGTTAAAAGCTGGAGCGAGTCAAAGCCTTACAGATGTAGCTGAACGTTTAGGTGTACATAGAATTACTGTACATAGATGGTTAAAACAATATATGGCGGGCGGTCTGCCAGAACTGTTAAAAATACGCCAACCAACTGGTAGACCCCGAGTAATTCCCTCAGCGGTAATAGCCGGACTTTCACAAAAATTAAGTGAAGAATCCTGTGATTTTAAGACTTATAAAGAAATTGGTCAATGGGTAGAAGATAACTATCACGTATCAGTTAAATATCAAACATTACACAAGCAATTACACTATCGCATGAAGGCCAAATTAAAGGTATCGAAGCCTGTGAATAACGAAAAAGCTCAGGATGCCGACATCGAGTTGAAAATAAAAAAAACTCAAGAAAATTCCTCAAAGTAGCTTGATGGTTAGAGTCTACTACCGCAAATCCAGCAAAAAAATAAACTCAAATATTGGTTTCAAGATGAAACGAGAATAAATTTGCTTAAAAACAATTGAAAAAAACAAGATTACAGCTTTTGGAGTCAAACCAATAGGTAAAGTGAAATGGAGTTTTCTCATGCTATTATTTATATGGACAGTTCCCCCACAAAGCTGATAAATACTATACATCAACAAATATCTAAGTCAAGACCTCAAACTTGCTGATTTAGCTGCATTGCTAGGCATGAGTAACTTTTAATTTAGTCATCTGTTCAAAGAGGCGATCGGCAGGGCTCCTGATAAATATCTGCTGCAACAGCGGATATTGATAGGGCAAAGCAGTTGTTAAAATAAAAAGAGCGATCGATTATGGAAATTAGCTTAAAGTGTGGGTTCAATAGCCGCAGCCATTTGAGTAAACAGTTTCGGCAGCTTACGGGTATGACTCCTACAGCTTATAGAACTCATTGTTAGCTGGCGGGTTCAAACTACCAACTGATAATAAGCGGCAATCCAGGTCGAAAATCTATTTGTTGTCCCTGCACTTCTTCATCAAAACCAAGCTCCACAAAATACTCGGTTCCTATCCGTAACTTTACCTGATTTGTCTCCAGCACTGCTTGAAGTTCAGGTGACGGATTATTGGCAGCAGGACTGACTAATTCTACACGAGTAATTTCGCGTAAACCCACACCATGATCCAAAGGCTGTGACTTATCAGCAGAGTATCGATCTGGACGTTTACTAAAGGAAATTTGGAAAAGCATCGGTTCTGTCAACACATCACTATTTGTTCCTACCGCGATACTCATCGTTTCAGATAAATAAGGTGGACGATATGCCCAACTAGAAAATGCAACTGTGTCCTCAGAACCTTGGGCTGGACGCAAACAAATGCCAAATGGACACGCACCATTATTCCGATTTGTCGATCGCTCCCAAAGACGAGTCTGATGAATTGGCTCAGACTGCGCCTCTTCTGGATCGTGAATCCATAACAATTCCAACATTGCGTTATGGAAAAAGAAACAGCGATTGGCTGTACCTTGTCCGCGATGAATGCGAGATGCACCCTCAACTAAACCGAAGGATGATAAACGATTAGCTTCCGCCGAAGCACCAATATCAGTAAGGATGAAAAGATGGTCGAATTCAAATGTCATAGCATTGTTCAGAGAATCGATCGATCGCTCAAATAATTTTAATCCTCTGTGATTGCTTTTTTTCCGATCGCCGCGCTTATACTGCACAGCGTACTGTACCAAAGTCCCAAACATCTCCTGAGTCAATCTTTCCCAATCTAAAATCTAAAATCGCGCAATCGATAGTCCCAAACCTCTCCTGAGTCAATCTTTCCCAATCTAAAATCTAAAATCTAAAATCGCGCAATCGATCGCCCAAAATTCCCAAGCTTCAAGTTACAACCAGATTGAGGAACCATCCGCCCG
Source organism: Microcoleus sp. Pol7_A1 (assembly GCF_036701085.1). Classification (NCBI taxonomy): domain Bacteria; kingdom Bacillati; phylum Cyanobacteriota; class Cyanophyceae; order Oscillatoriales; family Microcoleaceae; genus Microcoleus; species Microcoleus sp. Pol7_A1. The sequence goes on along the minus strand of NZ_JAUBQD010000032.1, from coordinate 65,848 downwards.
CATCCAGCAGTCTCAACATCCAGTTACCGACAATTCTGTTAGAGTCAGGTCATCCTCCGGTGCATCTTGTAGAGACGCGATTCGCAGCCTCTGCCCCGAAAGCAGTAAAATCTCATCACATTGTCACCTGCCACCCGATCGGCAGTAACTTAAAAATTAAGGTAGTTTGAAAATAATCGCCCAAAGTTGAAAGAAGCCTTGACATCTGACCTACACTCTCTAACTTAGACCCTCTAGCTGCGCTGCCATCCATATTTAAAAGATGCCATGTCAACCTTAGTCATCGTCGAATCTCCCACAAAAGCCCGTACCATCCGCAACTTCCTGCCCTCCACCTATCGTGTAGAGGCATCGATGGGCCATGTCCGCGACCTACCATCCTCCGCCGAAGAAATACCAGAAGCCGTTAAAGGAGAAAAATGGGCGCAACTCGGCGTAAACGTGGAGGCAGACTTTGAACCCCTCTACGTCATCCCGAAAGATAAAAAGAAAATTGTTAAAGAACTCAAAGACGCCCTCAAAGACGCCACAGAACTGATTCTAGCCACTGACGAAGACCGGGAAGGCGAAAGCATTTCCTGGCATTTGCTGCAAATCCTCAAACCCAAAGTGCCCATCAAGCGGATGGTGTTTCACGAAATCACCCGCGAAGCTATCCGCGACGCCTTAACTCACTGCCGCGATATCGACAATCGAGTTGTACAAGCCCAAGAAACTCGCCGAATTCTCGATCGACTCGTCGGTTACACACTCTCTCCGCTGCTGTGGAAAAAAATCGCTTGGGGTTTGTCCGCCGGTAGAGTACAGTCAGTCGCTGTACGCCTGTTGGTGCGCCGGGAACGGGAACGCCGCGCCTTCCGCCAAGGTAGTTACTGGGATTTAAAAGCCCTTTTGGAAAAGGGCAAAATTTCCTTTGATGCCAAACTCGTGACAGTCGGCAAGGTGAAAGTTGCAAACGGCAGCGATTTTGATGAAAATACCGGGCAAATTATCTCCGGCCGCCGCGTACTTTTGCTCAACGAAGAACAGGCGCGGGCTTTACTTTCACGCATTCAAAACAAACCTTGGACTGTCACCAATCTAGAAGAACGGCCAGTCACCCGCAAACCTTCGCCACCGTTTACGACCTCGACTTTGCAGCAGGAAGCTAACCGCAAGCTGCGGCTGGGTGCAAGGGAAACTATGCGCATTGCCCAAAGTCTCTACGAACGCGGTTTTATCACCTATATGCGGACGGATTCGGTGCATTTGTCCGAACAGGCGATCGCAGCGGCGCGCAGTTGCGTGCAAGAACTTTACGGCAGCGAATACCTCAGCCCCGAACCGCGCAAATACACCACGAAAAGCAAAGGCGCCCAAGAAGCCCACGAAGCTATCCGTCCCGCCGGCAGCACTTTTCGGACTCCGCAGCAAACGGGATTGGATGGGATTGATTTCCGCCTCTATGATTTGATTTGGAAGCGGACTGTGGCTTCTCAAATGGCCGATTCCCGCCAAACTCACGTCACTGTATTAACTCAGGTAGAAGATGCCGGTTTCCGTTCCAGCGGCAAACGCATTGATTTTCCAGGCTTTTTGCGGGCCTACGTGGAAGGTTCCGACGATCCGAATGCGGCGTTGGAAGACCAAGAGGTGATTTTGCCGGCGCTGAAGGTGGGGGATAAACCTAATTGTAAGGATTTAGAGGCAGTTGGCCACGAAACTCAACCTCCCGCCCGCTATACGGAAGCTTCTCTGGTCAAAATGCTCGAAAGCGAAGGTGTGGGCCGTCCGAGTACCTATGCGAGTATTATCGGTACAATTGTCGATCGGGGATATGCGAAATTAATAGCTAACGCCCTAATTCCGACATTCACCGCTTTCGCCGTCACCACTTTATTGGAAACACATTTTCCCGATTTAGTAGACACCGGTTTTACTTCCCGAATGGAACAAACCCTCGATGAAATTGCCACCGGCGAGGCGAAATGGCTGCCGTATTTGCAAAAGTTTTATACAGGGGAAACCGGGCTCGCAACTCAAGTCAAAGAACAGGAAAGTCAGATTGATGCGAAAGTAGCCCGAACTGTGGTATTGGAGAATATTACTGCTAAAGTGTGCATCGGCAAATTCGGCGCATACCTGGAATCTGAAAGCGAAGAAGGTCTGGTAAAAGCATCGATTCCCCAAGATTTGACGCCGGCAGATTTAGACCCGGAACAAGTGGAGTTTCTGTTAAAGCAAAAAACGGAAGGCCCGGAAAAATTGGGTCTTCACCCGGAAACCGGGGAACCGATTTATGTGCTGATTGGCAGTTATGGGCCATACGTTCAGTTAGGGGAAGTTTCGGAAACGAACAAGAAACCGAAGCGGGCTTCTTTACCGAAGGGGACGGATAAGGATAGCGTGACGCTGGATATGGCGGTGAGTTTGTTGACTTTACCCCGGTTGTTGGGCACTCACCCGGAGACGGGGGCGAAGGTGCAAGCTAATTTGGGGATGTACGGGCCTTATGTGGTGCACGACCAAGGTAAGGTGGGGAAAGATTATCGATCGATCAAACCGCCGGATGATGTTTTGACGATCGAGATCGATCGGGCATTGGAAATGTTAGCGCAACCGAAAGCCGTTCGGGGCAGCAGCAAAACAGCCACACCTTTGAAGGAATTGGGCGCGCATCCAGAATCGGGAGAACCGCTTAATGTTTACGATGGCCGCTACGGCCCCTACGTGAAACACGGCGATATCAATGCTTCTTTGTCGAAGGATGAATCTGTGGAGAATTTCACCTTACAAAGAGCACTGGAATTGTTAGCAACCAAGGAAGCAGCGGGAGGCGGTAAATCTAGCAGCAAGTCGAAGAAGTCTACTAAGACTGCGGCGAAGTCCGAGACTGCAACTGAGAAGACTGCGGCGAAGAAAACCACTGCTAAAAAGACGACGACTGGGGCGAAAAAAACGACTACTAAGAAGGCGGCGACTGCGACTGCGACTAAGAAGAAGACAACGTGATTTTAGTTTAGTTTTCACTGATCGAGAAACCCGGACGGTGTAGGGGCGGTGCCCCCGTGCCCGCCCGGTTTTTTTGTTGTTAAAATATGTTACGAACTTGCATAAATAGGTTTGTACTGTTAGTATGGACTGTTAGGTTATGGTAACAATATAATTTTTTTCAAAAAATTAAAAAGTGGTAAAAATGAGCGAGAATGATGATTCTAAACAATTTTTTCCCGATGATGAGATAGGTCGCGATCGCATCATTGTTGAAGTTCCTATAAATCCCCAATCTCCTTATGAAGAGAGAGTGCCATCTGGATATGATCCAATGAGTGAAATATACCTTCGTGGCAGAGCTTTTCGAGGCTTAGCAGGAGGAAGAATTCCTTGGTGGGTACTAATTTCTGGATGGATATTTTTTGGAAGTTTAGCTTTGTTGATTATGATTTCAGCAATCACTTCAGCAGGGTTTGGATCGTTGCCAGTTTTGGTTTTTGTTACCATTCCTATTATAATTCTCTGGAGAGGAACGATTGCTAAGCTTTCGGTTGATAAACTTAAAAATAAGCGAAGATAGTTGTTTATTTGGTACAGTAAGTGTGGGTTGCAAAGGCTATTTGGTCTATAGCGCGATGTGCGACCTGAAAAATTATGATAATTTTGTTGAGTAGAACTTGACTAGACACAAAATATGCGATATTTTTAGGCTAGCTCAGGTGTTGCTCCCGTGTTTGCGGATTAACGCTTAGTTAGATGTTACACAAATAATATATGTTTTTGACTAGCGATTCAATTCATTGGGCAATTAAGTTTGTGCATAATCATTCTGATGGAGATCTATTCCCCAAGATTCTAGAGGTCGATGCCATTCATGAAATGGCTGATGATTTTGTAAAGCTCATTGAAGGAAAAGATTTAGTATCATTTCCTCCTGGTTCTTGCCGTCGTTTCATTGTCCCAAAAGACGAGATAGCATATCGCCAAGCGACGCAATTATATCCACAAGATTCAATTATTCTTGCGGCCTTAATTTATCAGTATGGTCAAGGCATAGAAGATCGAAGATTATCAACGACAAAAGTATTTAGTTATAGATTTCAACCAGATATTAAATTTGGTCTTTATGCCAGTCAAACTGCATGGAATGATTTTTGGGAAACAGCCTCTCAAAAAAGTCGAGAATTTGAAACAATTTTGTATTGCGATGTTGCTGATTTCTACAATCAAATTTATCATCACGTTATTGAGAATCAATTAATTGCTTCAGGCTTTCCCAACCAAGCCATGAAGTGGATAATTTCTTTATTGGAATCAACAACAGCAGGAGTATCTCGGGGAGTACCCGTAGGCCCTCATTCTGTGCATTTAATTGCTGAATGTGCTATGATTCCAATAGATAATACACTCTCTTCTAATGGAATAAAATTTATACGTTTTGCAGACGATTTTGTTATATTCTGTGATTCACCTGCTTTGGCAAAAAAGACATTAGCCTCTCTTGCATCAACTCTTGATAAGCAACAAAGACTAATGCTTCAGAGGCACAAGACAAAGATATATGATGCTGGAGAATTTGGTAATTTTTGTCGATCGATGGTTGAAGACAGACCAATTAGCTCTGATGAAGATAAGGTCTTAAAGACTATCAGAAAATATTCAGGTGGCAATCCTTATGCAATAGTTTCTTACAATGAAGTTTCCCACGAAGACTGGAAGACAATATCTGGCGATATAATTAGAACTATTATTCAAGAATATATAGAGAAAAGTGAAGTTGATTATATTCGCCTTCGATGGTTTTACAGGCGATTAACACAAATAGGACACCCTGATGCTATTGATATTTCCCTTGAACAAATTGCAAACTTGGGTCCTTGCTTTGCCAATATATGCACTTATCTGGCTTCTGTACAGTCTATGGAAAAAGAGAGATGGATACAAGTTGGAGAAAAATTACTGGATTTGCTGGAGTCTGATGAAGTACAAAGTAACGAATACTTTCGTCTTTCCATTTTAAGCCTTTTTACCAAGAATAAGTACATAAATCATTTTTCAAACCTAGCTGGACGATATTCATCTAGTGACCAATTTGTTAGGAGAGAAATACTTCTTTCAGCCAAAGAAAATTTAGCTTTTGATTGGCTTCGAGAGCATAAAGAGAGCTATCAGATGATGGATACTTGGCAACAAATCGCTTACATATACGGCTGTTCAGGATTTCCAAAAGATGAGAAAAAATTTTTCTTAAATATGTGCACATTCAGGAGACCATTTGAGCAGGTTTTGGCTAAATGGGCAAAGAAAGCCTAACCATTCGGTTGCAGCGCACGGACGAAACCCACTGATGAATTTGCAAAGGTTTATTTCTGGCACTGGCTTTTGCTGCTCACGGTCGATCGCATCGTCTGTAGAACACCTTACCATTTCACGCAGTTCAACCACATTTTTACCCGATCGCCGCCTCAAAAATCGGGCGAATCCCCAAAACAAGGGCGGTGATTTGGATGCAACCGTAACCGCGAAATTTCCTTATAACTATTCTCACGCCCAAACCCCATATCCCTCACCTCGCGCTGGTATAAAATCTCCTGGGCCGCCAGAAAGGCGAAATGTGCGATCGACCATTTGTGACCCTCAAACCTTTTAAGGAGAAATGTCTGTGGGCGGATGCCATCCAGCACTAACCCACTGACGCCTGACAGTAACAGCAATATTATTGTTTAGTTGTAGTGCTGTGACTGTTGCGCGGCTGCAATCTGTAAGTCCAATAATTTCTGTAGCGTCTTCACTCCAAGCAAAATTTTGTGACCATTGTTGAGTGCGCGGATTAAACAACTTAACGTGCTTTTTCGTGACCCGATCGAATGCCTCAGTTTGGGTTCCTTTGTAATTATTGCACAGACTACAAGCCAGCCAGAGATTTTCTTCCTCGCCAGTACCCCCAATTGCTTTAGGAATAATATCCTCAATTTCCAGTATTCCCAAAACATACATTTGTAAACTTCGACAAAAAAGAAAACCAAGTGAAATTAGTTTAGTTTTCACTCATCCAGAAACCCGGTTTCTTTAAGAAACCGAGTTTCTTTATTTGTAAAACACTAGACAACAGGGCAAAAATAGATTTGTACTTCCGTCCTTAAAATTCTCTTCTCTTCTATTCCTTTGTGTCATAAACGTGTGCGCGGTTCGATCGCCCCTATTTTTTTTGAGACATATCAACTCAAACGCTTGTCAAGCCTAGCTTTTGGGCTTACTTGTCACCCGTCAGCAAAATCATCCTATTTACTTATTGACAATTACTCTTCTCTGTTAAATTGTCAGGGAACGAACATATAAGGTTAAAAATTGTATCAGAAGCAACAGAAAGTACCCAATCTTTTGTGTAGGGCTCTACAATGGACAAAAGAAACAAGATTAAGAGGCGCGATCGCTATGGGTATCAATGAAAACTTAGACTGGGAAGAAGCATTTGAGTACCGAGCGGGCTTGAAAGTCGAGTTGAAGTCCCAGCCAGGGGTTTTGCATACGATCGCTTACTATGAAGTGATGATGGTACCGCCCATCTGGTTAGAAAATGACCCGCGTCCCCGCTATCCTCACGAACTCCAAGTCGTTTCGCAGCAACCTACTGTTAGTTGCCGGATTTCAGAGAGCCCGGTTTTAGTCGCCTCCTAAGTTTTTTCAGCGGGAAATATCGGCGATGGCATCTAGCAAGCAATCAAACCGATGCAGTGATTTTCGGATTGAGATTGCTGTAGTTTACTTTGTGGCGATCGCTTAAGATATAGATGGCGACGAAAGTGCGATCGACTCAAATCAATTCACCTGTTAATGTTTCAACTGGGGAAATAGCCTAATTAATGTTAGCAGCCATTATTGTTACATCATTCTCTCCCCTAAAGACAATAATTCCAGCATCGTCAGGCTGTAACCTGTGCAGTCTGATAAAATAACGGCGATTTTGAGTTAAAACAGCTCGATTTTCACTTACTGCAAAAGCTAACACTTCTTGGTCAGGAATTTTTGGTTATCCTTTCCGGCTTCTTGCACTGTCAGAATATTGTGAATGATAGGGCGCAGCAATTCTACAACCACTCTGGGAAATTGTTCGTCAGCATAAACACGCGCCATTATGTCAATCCTCGTCATTCTCGCGGATAGCTATTTCAATTTCATCTGGAAAAGCTGCCGCATAAGCCAACGCATTTGCTAAATCAGTAGCAGTTAGTGTGGGATAGTTATCTAAGAGTTGAGACTCGTTCATACCCAAGCGGCGAAAACTCACCAACACCCAAACAGGAATGCGACTCTTTCTAATACAAGCATCACCGCCACAGACACCGAGAATTTTGCTAATTCATTGCCAGGTGTTAGCTAAGTTTTGGGTTAATAGTTAGATAATTTGAGCTTTCTTTTTTGGCGTTAAGGCTAGGAGTTGTGCTTCTGATTCTTGGATTGTCAGAGAACCTATTTGATTTATGAATTCTGTAGGTATTTGCTATTATACGCAATTCCTTTCTCTCTGCTTTCTTTCTCTGCGCCTCTGCGGTGCATTAAAAAAAGCAGATTCACAAATGAAATAGCATTGCTATATCTTTTTGAATTATTGAGAGCTCTCTAAATTATAAAAACTGCTCACCCTTTTACCCTGAGCTTAAACGAACATAAAAAACTTTAACCGAAAAGGAATCATACCATTTTAGATTTGAGATTTTAGATTGGGCATGACTGACCACATAAAGCTTTGGATATTGCCTACAGTTGCATTTTTTTTAATAACTGGTATCAGCCCTCTGTCAGGCTCAAGTTAAATTAATTTAGCCTATAAATCCTTATGACTTCTACCTTGAGAAGTATCTTTTTGGGGACTTGCACAACACATCCTACCGATCGCAACATATACTAAGGCTCAGTGCGCAGTGCAAAGCATACAAAAACTTTTGTGTAAATCCTATTATGTATTGCTGAATTCCTCGATCCCCGCAAGTAGCCGCCTTTATTGCATCAAAGTCGTGCCATATTTAGCCAGAAATTAACATTGATTTAAACTTTAATTTCAACATAAACGAGCTAGAATTCAATAGTTTCCGTGGAAGACATCGAGTTTAAATACAAAATGTCACAGATAAAAAATTAATATCGATCGCACTTTACAAAACAACCAAAACTCAGGAGGCAATCGCTGATGATGCTAGGAACAACCGAGATCCCGCAATTAAAGCCGCTTTCCGACTCAGAACTACACAAAATGAACGCCTACTGGCGCGCGGCAAACTACCTATCCGTCGGACAAATCTATCTCCTCGACAACCCCCTACTAAAAGAACCCCTCAAAATCGAACACGTCAAACCGAGACTCCTCGGACATTGGGGCACCACTCCAGGCCTCAACTTCATCTACGTCCACCTCAACCGCATCATCAAAGCCCAAGACCTCAACACCATCTACATCGCAGGCCCTGGACACGGCGGGCCGGGCTTGGTCGCCAACACCTATCTCGAAGGGACTTACAGCGAATATTACTCGAACATTTCCCAAGATGAAGAGGGTATCAAGCGGCTGTTCAAACAGTTCTCCTTTCCCGGCGGTATCCCCAGCCACGTCGCCCCTGAAACCCCCGGTTCTATTCACGAAGGCGGCGAACTCGGCTACGCCCTGGTGCACGCTTACGGGGCGGCCTTCGACAATCCCGATTTGATTGTGGCGGCCGTTGTCGGCGACGGGGAAGCAGAAACTGGCCCGCTAGCTGCTAGCTGGCACTCTAACAAGTTTCTCAACCCGGTTCGGGACGGGGCCGTGTTGCCGATTTTGCACTTGAATGGCTACAAAATTGCCAATCCGACGCTGTTGGCCCGCATTCCGCGCGAGGAATTGGAAAGTTTGATGGTCGGTTACGGCTACAAACCTTATTGGGTGGAAGGTTCAGACCCGGAAACCGTGCACCAGTTGATGGCTGCAACTCTCGATACAGTCATTGGTGAAATTAAGGCGATTCAGGAAAAAGCCCGGACGGAGGGCTATTCGGGCCGTCCCCAGTGGCCGATGATTGTGATGAAAACTCCTAAAGGCTGGACGGGGCCCAAGGATGTTGACGGTAAGAAAACTGAGGATTATTGGCGATCGCACCAAGTCCCACTTTCGGAAATGGCTTCTAAGCCGGGACACGTCCAACTCCTGGAAGATTGGATGAAAAGCTATAAGCCGGAAGAACTGTTCGACGAAAAGGGCAGGTTAATTCCCGAATTGGCAGAATTAGCGCCCAAGGGATCTCGACGGATGGGGGCAAATCCGCACGCTAACGGCGGCATCTTGCTAAAAGACTTGAAAATACCAAAATTTGAGGACTACGCCGTAGACGTGCCAAAACCAGGCACTGCGATCGCCGAAGCCACCCGCGTCACTGGTCGTTTCCTGCGGGATGTGATGAAACTCAATCAGGAAAACGCCAATTTCCGCATTGTCGGGCCTGACGAGACGGCCTCAAACCGCCTCGATCCGGTGTTTGAAGTGACGAACCGGATGTGGGCGGGGGAAATTCTGCCCGAAGACGACCACATCTCCCCCGACGGCCGGGTGATGGAAGTCCTCAGCGAACATATGTGTCAGGGATGGCTGGAAGGCTATTTGCTGACGGGACGCCACGGCTTTTTCTCTTGTTACGAGGCGTTTATTCACATCATCGATTCGATGTTCAACCAACACGCCAAGTGGTTGAAAACTACTAACGACATTCCTTGGCGCCGACCGATCGCCTCTCTGAATTACTTACTAACTTCTCACGTTTGGCGGCAAGACCACAACGGTTTTTCTCACCAAGATCCGGGTTTTATCGACCACGTAATTAACAAGAAAGCGGAAGTTGTGCGGATTTATTTGCCGCCGGATGCGAATACTTTGCTGTCAGTAACGGATCACTGTCTCCGCAGCCGCCACTATGTCAACGTGATTATTGCAGGGAAGCAGCCGGCATTGCAGTATTTGGATATGGATGCTGCGATTAAACACTGTACGGCCGGCATCGGCATTTGGGAGTGGGCTAGCAATGATAAAGGCGGCGAACCGGATGTAGTGATGGCTTGCGCTGGTGATGTTCCGACGCTGGAAACTTTGGCTGCGGTTGACATTCTCCGCCGAGATTATCCCGATTTAAAAGTGCGGGTGGTGAATGTGGTGGATTTGATGACTCTTCAGCCTTCGACAGAACATCCCCACGGTTTGTCTGACAAGGATTTTGATAGTTTGTTCACGAAAGATAAGCCGGTTATTTTTGCTTTTCACGGCTATCCTTGGCTGATTCACCGATTGGCTTACCGCCGCACGAATCACCCGAATATTCACGTTCGGGGTTACAAGGAAGAGGGAACGACTACGACGCCGTTTGATATGGTGGTGATGAATGACCTCGATCGATTCCATTTAGTTGGAGATGTACTCGATCGCGTTCCAAAACTGAGTTCTGTCGCAGCTTACGGCAAACAAGCTATCCGTGACAAGCTGATCGAGCACACGCAGTATATCACCAAGCACGGCGATGATATGCCGGAAATCCGCGACTGGAAGTGGCCGCACGCGGGCCCGGTTTCGCCGGAACCGCCGCAGGAAACGACTGATCCGGGGGCGACAGCAGAACAAACCGTGCGATCGGGTGCACCGGGGTAATAGGTTCGTAGTCAGGACTTTAGTCTTTCTTCAGCTAGATTGATGCGGACTAAAGTCCTTCCATTTTTTCCCTAAGTCCAGTTGAATCGGAATGATTTAACCGCAGAGAACGCAGAGAACACAGAGGAAGATAAGAGAGAGATGGATAATTCCGATGCTAAAATGAGGCTAGCGCCCGATCGAGTAGCACCTCAACTTGGGCGCGAGTTACTCCGGGAAACCATTCCAGAAACTGGTCAATAGAGGCTCCATCTTTAAGGTTCTCGAAAAAGGCGGCAACAGGTACGCGCGTTCCCCGAAATATCCATGCACCACTCACCTTGGTTGGATCGCGTTCAATGACTTCAAATAGATCTACATTCTGCATGGCGATCGTTGCTTGTTGCGGCTCAAGTAAAACAACTAAGATAGAATTAATGTTAGCATAAATCAAGGGTGATTTAGTATTTGTACATTCAAAAGAGGCGGTCATGCTTAAAGAAATAGAAATTCAAAATTTTAGGTGCTTTGAGCAAATCAAAATTTCTGGGTTTGAAAGAGTCAATTTAATCGGCGGTAAAAACAATGCTGGCAAGACAGCATTGCTAGAAGCACTTTTTCTCTATAACGATCCCGACGGTAGAAGTATATCCGCATTAAAAAAGCTGAGAATGGAATCGTCAGAATCGTCAGCATCCTCAGAATGGATAGAATCAATAGAATCAATATATAAAAGGGAATGGGACAACTTGTTTTATTCCCTCAACAAAGACGCAGTTATAGTAATTAATGGAAAAGATGAAAGTAATGTCGTAGATAAAATAGAAATCTGGTTAGATGAATCGGGAAATGTGGACAATATTTTTTCAGACCAAAATTTAGAAAGATTAAGAGAGTTATTCTTGAAGTATAAAGATGATTTGTCAGTCCTAAATCTCAAATTAACTCGACATAATCAAGAAACTGTTAATTCCGTTGCAATAGCTACTTCATCATCAAAAATGTGGTTTGGCAGTCGTCCTAATGTTAAAGAACCGCCTTTTATTCCATCTTGTATGAGGTCTTTTGAAAGGTATCTCACGGAACTATTTGACCTGGCTCGTTTGAATGAAAAAGATAGCGAAGTTTTGAAAGCTTTTCAAATTCTCGACTATTCAATAGAATCAGTAGACAGTTTTTCGATCGGGGAACCCACGCTCTACTTGAGAAGAAAAGGTGAAAAGCGTTTGCCTTTATCATTGTTTGGAGATGCCATTAACAGAGTTGCAGAAATAATCCTTAAACTGGTAAACAGCGAACACAAAATACTGCTAATTGATGAGATAGAAAATGGCATACACCATACAAGTCAGCGGGAGTTTTGGAGAATTTTATTTCGCTTGGCGGTTGAACTGGATACGCAAATTTTTGCTACAACGCACAGTTTAGAGATGCTTCAAGCATTTGCTGATGTGGGTTTAGAACAAAATCAGGAATGCAGCAGCGCATATTTTGAACTAGCAAGGAAACTCAAAACAAATCAAATAATCGGAAGTCGGCTCGATTTGGAAACTCTTAGTTATGCCCTTGAGCATCAAGAAGGAGTGAGAGGTGAGTAATATTGTCATAGTAGAAAGTAAAAATGATAAGTTTTTCATGCAGGCAATGGTTGAGAAACTAAACTGCGATATCCAGGTAGAAAAACCTATTTATATAGATGATTATGAACCTTTGGAAGGCTTGAGCGAAACAGAGTTAATCAAAGCTTTAAAAAATTTAATAAGAAAGATTGACCGCAAAGATATCGAAAAGATTGGAATTATTATCGATATTGATAATTATTCTGAGCAAGAACGGCTGAAATTCGTAGATAGATGTATAAAGCAAGTGTTTAAAGCTGAAAGCTTGTCAAGCACTAAACAATTTATCGATATTTGTACAGATCATGGAACAAATGCAAAATTGGCTTGTTACTTTACAAATTTTGAAGGTAAAGGCGAACTGGAAACGCTTTTAAAGGGAATAAAGGCTAAAGAATCTCCTCATGCTGATTGTTTGGATAGCTGGAGAAGTTGCATAAAAGAAAAAGAGGGAAAGGAAATCAAGCAGAAAGATTTTGATAAATTTTGGATTAACAACTATCTCAGGTATGATACTTGCTCAAAGCAGGATCAGAAACAAGCTGAAAAGAAATGCAGTATGCATGGGTTTGATTATGTTATGGAACACAAAAAAGATATTTGGGATTGGGATAATCCTGCACTCGATGATTTGAAGGAGTTTTTTAAACTCTTTTGCTAACACTAACATAGTAAAATTCACACACAATTAACTCATGAGCTTAAAAATCTACTTTGTACGACACGGTGAAACGACTTACAGCAAGACTGGCGGTTTCTGCGGCCATATAGATCCAGAATTAACGCCCGAAGGTTCTCAAATGGCAGAACAGTTTGGCGCCGCTTACGCAAAATTGCCTTGGAATGCTGTTTATGTCAGTCCGATGAAACGCACAATTGCTACTGCAAAACCTTTGTGCGATGCTGTGGGAATTGAAATGCAGCTTCACGACGGACTGAGGGAAATTAACTACGGTGAGTGGGAGGGCAAAACAGTAGAAGCGGTCAAAAAAGAATACGAAGAAGATTATATTAATTGGCTGACTGAACCTGCTTGGAATGCACCTAATGGCGGCGAGACTTCCGTCGAAATTGCTAGCCGATCGTCCTTAGTTATCGCAGAAATTCAGGAAAAGTACAAGAGCGGTAACGTTTTGGTTGTCTCGCACAAAGCGACTATTAGAATTATTCTGTGCAGTCTCTTGGGGATTGATTTGGGACGTTATCGCTATCGCATTGGCGCTTTAGCAGCTTCGGTCAGTATTGTCAAGTTTGATGTTCGCGGGCCGTTGCTGGAGGTTTTGGGCGATCGATCGTACATGGATGAAACCCTCCGCAATTTACCCGGTACTTGAAATTGCGGGTAAGGTGCGCGTACTGCGCACCCTAGAGTCTGAAACTAAATCGCACCGAGGTAAGACAATCCTAAAATCGTACCCGTTCCTAGAATATGACCGAAGCAGAGACTTCCCACAAGTGCACCCAAACTCAAGCCGCCGACCAAATTCGATGAGGGCGCGGCTGGGCCTGTGTGAGGATTTTGGATGGTTGATTTGCCGATCGCAATAGCTAAAATATTGCAAAGAATCATAATCAAACCGAACGTGGGGTTCCACTCTACGGTTCTGGCGACAGTGGCAAGTAAAATTGGTGTAAACATCGATCTGCTCCTTAAACTTTAGTAAATGAAAATCTGCATAGAAGATATATCAAAAAAATGCAACTGTTAGCTACAGATTGCATTAACAGTTAATTTTTCGACATTTTTCTTAATAATTTTCCCAGGATCTCAAGATTTTTTAGTCCCCCTCTGCTGGGACGAAAGTTTGAGAAAACGCGATTTCTATCGCCTAGCGATCGAAACAATGAATCAACAGGACATAATAAAGCATGAAAATACTGGTGTTAAATGCGGGTTCTAGCAGTCAAAAGAGCTGTCTTTACGAGTTAAACGATGTCCTGCCCGATCGACCTTTGCAACCCCTCTGGGAGGCTCAAATAGACTGGACTCACCAGCAGGGTATAGCAGAGTTGAAAGTCAAAACAGCAAAGGGCGATCGGCTTGAAGAGGAGTTTACCTCAGACTCTCGCCAAGCTGCTATTTCTCGAATGCTGGAGACTCTTTGGCGGGGAAAAACTCAAACCATTAATGATTTAAAGGAGATTGATATTGTCGGCCACCGCGTCGTACACGGCGGGCAAGACTATCAGCAAAGTACGTTAATTTCGCCGGATGTTAAAGAGGCGATCGCTCGTTTATCTCTGTTTGCCCCCGTACACAATCCCGCCAACCTCGAAGGCATCGAAGCCCTTGAAAAAATCCTCCCAAATGTGCCGCAAGTAGCAGTATTTGATACAGCTTTTCACGCGCAATTGCCGCCCGCTGCGTTTGTTTATCCCGGCCCCTACGAATGGCTGGAAAACGGGATTCGCCGCTACGGTTTTCACGGCATTAGCCATCAATATTGCGCTCGCAGGGCTGCTCAACTTCTGAACCGCGATTTGGCTGATTTGCGGCTGATTAGCTGTCATTTGGGCAACGGATGTTCTCTGGCGGCGATTCGCGGGGGCGCGAGTGTTGACACGACGATGGGTTTTACTCCTGTGGAAGGTTTGATGATGGGAAGTCGATCGGGTTCGATCGATCCTGGGATTATAATTCATTTGTTAAGGCGATCGGATTTAACTTCTGAAAAATTAGATAATATTCTCAATCGTAATTCTGGTTTAAAAGGGATTTCTGGGGTATCTAGCGATATGCGGCAGATTGGAGATGCGATCGCTCAAGGTAATGAAAGAGCTCAACTTGCTTTGGATATTTACATTCACCGTTTGCGCGCCGGAATTGGGGCGATGCTGGCGAGTTTGGGAGGGTTGGATGCTTTGATTTTTACGGCCGGAGTTGGGGAAAATTCGCCTGTGGTGCGTGGTGCGGCTTGCGAAGCTTTTGGATTTCTCGGTTTGAAATTGGATGGGGAAAAGAATCAACACTCGCCAGTTGATGAAGATATTGCGGCAGTGGATTCAGCCGCGAGAGTTTTGGTAATTCACACCCAGGAAGATTGGGAAATTGCGCGAGAATGCTGGAAACTTTACTCGCATTTGTAATAATTCGATCCCCCATAGCCCCTTTAATAAGCAGTAGGGGGAATCGAGAAGATTGTAGACTCACAAACAAGGCTTAGAAATCGCACTAACAAAGATCGCCTCAATTCGAGGGATAGTAGAAATAGAACAAGCTAGGAGCGATCGCACCAACCAACTCGAACTCCGCAAGAGCGAACTAGCAGAGAAAAACCGAGACGATCGCCTAGAAAGAAAAATAGGGGCGATCGGCGCTGGTTTAGCAGCCGGTGGTATCGCAGCATCCAGCGGCACAGACAAACTCTTCGAGACTCTCAAAAACCATCCCGCTACCGTACCCGTAACAGCAGTATTGCATCCGTTTATATTTTCCTTTTTTCTGAGTTGTGCGATCGGTATCTTCGCAGGTGCGATCGTGTGGTGTTGGACTCGGCATAAAAAATAGTGAAAAGGGCGATCGGGTAAGAAAGCTGGCAAATTCATCACAATTAGGACGTATGCAACATCCTTTACTAGATAAGTCTTCACAATCTAACTTTTGATAATTTTCCGCTCCCCACCAACTATTTGTACTGATCTTTTGTAAAGATTTGATGAAGCAAATTCTGCGATCGATTCCCAAATTATATACGTTTAAGTTATGGAAACTTTGCCATATCTTGACAAAAATGATGTTAAAGATTATTTAAACTGACAGAATGTGACCAAAACTTAATGGCGGAACCATGTCCTTTGAGTTATTTATAATATAAAACAATCAAAACACAGGCATAAATAAATATTACTTATAATGCGATTTTAAAGATTTGATGAAGCTTGGCTATTTCGGATGCCATTACTGACAGTAAGGGTGTAGGATGTTGGCACAGAAACTTAAGGAGCAATTATTTTAAAATAATTGAGAACCCAAAAAATATTCAAGTAAGTTTCTCGATCTTTACCTGCTTTTTTTTACAAAAAAAAATGAATAAAATTAAAGTTCTCAATATTTTTATTGAGAATTTATCTACAGGAGAACTGTTGCAGCAACTTGATGAAAGAGGTGGTATTGTTTTTACCCCAAATATAGATCACCTAATGATCCTGCAAAAAGATCGAGAGTTCTACAATGCTTATAAAATGGCAGACTACAGAGTTTGTGATGGACAAATATTAATGTATTCCTTGCAGTTTTTAGGAACACCAATTAAAGAAAAAATCTCAGGTTCCGATCTTTTACCAACATTCTATCAGTATCATAAAAAAAACCCTAATATCAAAATGTTTTTGCTGGGGGCGGCGCCAGGAGTCGCTCAAAAAGCTCAGGAAAATATTAACTTCAAAGTGGGAAGAGAGATTGTAGTTGGGGCACATTCGCCATCCTTTGGATTTGAAAAAAAAGAAGAAGAATGTTCTCGGATAGTTGATTTAATTGAAAAATCTGGAGCGAACGTATTAGCAGTAGGGGTTGGTGCGCCCAAGCAAGAAAAATGGATTATTAAATACAAAGAAAAGCTGAACAGCGTCAAAATATTTTTAGCCATAGGTGCCGCAATTGACTTTGAAGCTGGTCATAAGAAAAGAGCGCCGAAATGGATGAGTAATGCCGGACTTGAAACTCCCTATAGATTGTTAAGTGAACCCGGACGACTTTGGAAACGCTATTTAATCAACGATCCACCTTTTTTCGGGCTGGCTTTCAAACAGAAAATAAACATTTATCAAAACCCTTTTACAGATTTGTAAACTTACAAGCCGGAAAAAAAATATGTTACACCCCTCAGCACATCTCCTAAAAACCCCTGTAGAAAATGTCCTAACAATCGATATCGAAGATTGGTTTCACATTTTAGATATTGGTTCAACGCCAAGCATAGAAGAGTGGTCGAAACTGGAAAGTAAAGTTACGAAAAACACACAGGTGATTTTGGATTTACTTAACAAACATGACACCAAAGGAACATTTTTTGTTCTGGGGTGGGTTGCCGAACATTTTCCAGATTTAGTCCGAGAAATAGAAAGGCAAGGTCATGAAATTGGTACTCATGGGTACAGCCACGAACTAATTTACAATTTAACTCCCAAGGAGTTCCGTCGAGATGTAGCTCGCTCTCTGGAGGTGTTGGCACGAATTACTTCACGACCGATTTTGGGATATCGCGCTCCAGGTTTTTCGATCGCTAATTCATCTCTGTGGGCATTAGACATTCTCGTAGAATTAGGTTTGCAGTATGATGCTTCGATATTTCCCATGAACAGAAATCATGGTGGGTTGCCGGGGTTTTCAGGAGAGGCAGTATGGCTTACCACGGCCCTAGGAAACAAAATTCTGGAAATTCCAGTAACTCCGACTACACTCTTCAATAAAAAAGTGTATTTGTTTGGAGGCGGTTACTTTCGCCTCGCACCCTATTCTGCGATCGCTGCTGGGATCGCGCAGCTCAACAATCAAGGAAAACCAGCATTAGTTTACCTACATCCTAGGGAATTCGACCCGCAGCATCCTAAGCTTAAAATGAAGCCTTCTCGTTCCTTCACAAGTTATGTAAATCTGCACAAAACCCATTCTAAATTTGAGCGCATGATTCAGGATTTTAAGTTTAATAGTATTGACAAAATTTGGCAAATAAGTATGGATGCGAAGGAGCAGCGACGGGTAGTTAATAATTTCGTATATCTTTGTCCCAGAGAGCGGGAAATTAGCTTGGTAAGCAAAACCTACGGAAAAACATCCGATACCGAAACCGAAATAGCAGAAAATTTGCTCAGACTTAGACAGTAACTAAAAGACTTGATTGGGAAAAATCTCGATCGCTCTCCAGATTTTTCCCGAATTCCATGGGTAGGGAGCTAGACTTGCTGAAGTCTAAGTCTGGTTATGGGAGAAAATTTTGATGTCAGAACCGCACAATCTCCAAACTTATGCAACTTTTGGAGTAATTAACGCCTTCAGAGAGGTGGTACACGCACTGCGCGAGCGAAATAAAGCCGATAATGCCGTAGCTGTTGCCCTAGAGCGCATTCACCGAGACGAACAGCGGATTGATCGATGCCTCGGCAAACCCGTTCGTCAACTCGACATCCTGGAAATAGGCGGTGGACAGCAGATGGAACGCGCTCGCTATTTCGGAATCAATAACCAAGTCACTGCTATGGATCTAGATGTGATTCCTTGCGGTTTTGATCTGGGAAGTTATCTGCGAATGTTCCAAGAGAATGGGTTCGGGCGATTGGCGAAAACAGTTGGACGCAAGCTGCTACTCGTCGATAGGGGAAAACAGCTCGCTTGGGAAAAAGCACTCGGAATTACCAACTTGCCCACACCTAATTTTATCCAAGGAGATATCTGCCATGCAATTCCCAAGTCGGAAGCTTACGATCTCGTAGTTTCTTGGTCAACTTTCGAGCATTTGAGCGAGCCTAAAATTGCTCTACAAAATGCGATTCGATCGCTGCGACCCGGGGGAGTATTGTACATCGGCATTCATTTATACACCTCAAATAGCGGACATCACGACCTCCGCGCTTTTACTGGTTTTCCGCTGCCTTTCTGGGCGCATTTGCGCGCATCAACTAGCCATTTGATCCAACCAAGTTCGTATTTGAATGAGTGGCGGCTGTCTCAGTGGCGAGCGCTTTTTGTAAAAGAAGCCAAAGGGTTCGAGGAATTTCTCGAATCTTACGGTTCCGAACAAGACTTGACTAGCGACATTAGAAGCGAATTAAGCGAGTATTCTGATGAGGAATTGTGTACAGTCGATGCGTTCTATGTCTGGCAGAAACCAATAGCTTAATCACACTTTGCTATACAATAGAGCATTAAGGTATTGGGAAAAAATCGGGGCGAACTCTACCCGATATTCCCAATTACCAATCGCCAATCACCAATCACCAAGGGCTCCCAATCATCACAAAAGCCGACCAATAATAAGGATGCGACAACTTTAAATCGGCAAACCCTTGCAGCGAAGTCGGCAACTCCACCCCCTCACCCCGACTTGAACCCCGCAATCTGCCGCCCTCCAAACGCACATCTCCCCGCAACATCGCAATTTGCGCTTGTCGCAGCGCCGCCCCCTTAATTCGCGCCGTCTTCAACTGCTGGTAAAACTCACTCATCAATCCCAAAGTACCTTCATCTGAAACGTACCACAAACTCCCCAAAGCCGTTTGCACCCCCGCTTGCAGCGCCAACCCCCCAAAACCCAACTCCGCCTGTGCATCTCCCACCGCAGTCCGACAAGCACTTAAAACTAATAAATTCACCTGCGGATCATTCAATCTCAAATCCCGCAATTGATCGAGTCGCAATCGACTATCCCACAACTGAATAAAAGAATTATTCGGCGCCCCCGGTCGAAATTCGCCATGAGTAGCTAAGTGAATAATTCCAAAAGGCCGGCTTTCATGCGATCGCTTCAAATTATCCAAAGTGAAACCCTCATTCAGAAAACTAACTCCCGGCCACTCTCTGGAAATAGCCGCTATTTCAGCAGGAACAGCAGGCAAAGGATTCAACTCGGAAAATTGCGACGCACCCATTGCTAAAACTTGAGAATTTCTGATATCGACGTAGCGACTATCTGTTAAATTAATGCTGGGCATCAGGCTGAGATTGTACTTTTCCACCAAAAATTGCTGTCCGTCGTGCAAAGCAGCAAAGGGCATACCTCTCAAACCCCGATCGACAACAAAGGAAATAGTATCGGTTTCGCACTTTTTCAAACTGTCCTCTAAAGGCGCAATCATCCACTTATAAAGCTGTTGGGCAGATGGTAGATAACTCGTGGTACCCCGCACCCCCGGTTTAGTAATCTCACCCCTGAACTCATTTACAACTTTCAGCAGTGCTTCCCGGTTCGCGGCCGGTACGCTTTTGTGAACAACTTCACCGCAAGAAGTTATTAGCATTAAATTTAATTTTTCCGGTTGCGAGAACAGATAAATTAAGCTGGGTTTCGTGCCAGTTTCTTTCCCCACGGATGCTAACTTTTTTTGAATTTCTTCTGGGGATACCAACTCGTCGCTGATGTTGATACCGAAATATTCCTGGAATTCTTGGCTGAAAGATTTGTCCAGCAGAGACAAAGCTTCCGATATTTTCCCTACCTCCAAATTCCTGCCGATGTCGCCGCGAAATGCTGACTGAATAACAGAATCTCTGATATTTGAATTGATGAAATTTCTCAGTTCTCTGGGAAATAGCATTCTTTCGGGCGGCATCCTGTCTCTCGGTTTTCCTATATCTCGCGATATTCTGTTTTGGTTCTGCCGCTGTTCGCGACTAAAGGGTTGGTTGGGATCGAAAAAAAACGCTCGCCCTCTATCAAATCGCGATCTATCCCTTGGTGAAATTGGCGGTGGATTTGTATCGGGTGGATTTGTATCGGGTGGATTTGTATCGGGTGGATTTGTATCGGGTGGATTTGTATCGGGTGGATTTGTATCGGG